>CAIRMY010000360.1 GCA_903879775.1 uncultured Bacteroidota bacterium | reverse complement strand
CATGTTCTCTAGATGACCCTTCTCCATAGTTTTCATCTCCGACAACAATCGAGCCAATTCCTTTTGCTTTATACTGTCTTTGAGTTGCAGGAAGAGATTCATACTTTCCGTTCAATTGATTTTTGACTTTATCTTTTTCATCATTGAAAGAGTTAATTGCTCCAATCAATAAATTATTGGAGATATTATCAAGGTGACCTCTATATTTCAACCATTTACCAGCCATAGAAATATGGTCTGTAGTACATTTACCTTTTGCTTTAATTAATAAACGCATACCAGTTATGTCAGTTCCTTCCCAAGCTTGGAATGGATCTAATAACTGCAAACGCTTACTTGTTGGAGAAACTGCAACTTGAACACCTGAACCATCGGTAGCAGGAGCTTGGTAACCCGCATCTTCAACTGCAAATCCCAATGCAGGAAGTTCAAATCCTGTTGGTGGATCTAACATCACTGACTCGCCATTTTCATTGATTAATGAATCGGTTAAAGGGTTGAAAGTTAAATCACCTGCAATTGCAAGAGCTGTAACCAATTCTGGAGAAGCTACAAATGCGTAAGTATTAGGATTTCCATCGGCACGTTTTGCAAAGTTTCTGTTGAAAGAGTGAACGATGGTATTTTTTTCTTGTTTTTCAGCGCCCATTCTATCCCACATACCAATGCAAGGACCACATGCGTTTGTAAACACTTTGGCACCAATTTGGTCGAATATTTTTAAGAATCCGTCGCGTTCAATTGTAAAACGAACCTGCTCAGAACCTGGTGTAATTAGGTATTCAGCTTTAGGCTTTAAGTTTTTGCTAGAAACCTGTTGTGCCAAACTCACTGCACGAGAAATATCTTCATAAGAAGAGTTTGTGCAACTACCAATCAAACCAACTTCAACTTTTGTTGGCCAGCCATTTTTAACAGCTTCTTCTTTCATTTTAGAAATAGGAGTTGCCAAATCTGGAGTGAAAGGACCGTTCAAATATGGTTCTAAAGTATTTAGATCGATTTCAATCACTTGATCGAAATATTGTTCAGGGTTTGCATAAACTTCAGCATCGGCGGTTAAATGTTCTTTCACACCGTTTGCTAAATCAGCAACATCTGCACGACCAGTTGCGCGAAGGTAACGTTCCATGCTTTCATCGTAACCGAAAGTTGAAGTTGTTGCTCCAATTTCAGCACCCAAGTTACAGATCGTACCTTTACCAGTACAGCTCATTGAAGTTGCACCTTCACCAAAATATTCAACAATGCAACCGGTTCCACCTTTTACAGTTAAGATACCAGCAACTTTAAGAATCACATCTTTTGCTGAACACCAACCGCTCAATTTACCGGTTAACTTAACACCAATTAATTTAGGCCATTTAAGTTCCCAAGGCAAACCAGCCATGACGTCACAAGCATCGGCACCACCAACACCAATGGCAATCATACCCAAACCACCTGCGTTTACAGTGTGAGAATCGGTACCAATCATCATTCCACCTGGGAATGCATAATTTTCAAGCACAACTTGGTGAATGATACCAGCACCTGGTTTCCAGAAACCAATGCCATATTTGTTTGAAACTGAAGCTAAGAAATCGTATACTTCCTTACTTTCGTCGTTAGCAACTGCCAAATCGGTAGTTGCGCCAACTTTTGCTGTAATCAAGTGATCGCAATGCACGGTACTTGGCACTGCAACTTTTGGGCGACCAGCTTGCATGAATTGCAACAAAGCCATTTGGGCAGTTGCGTCTTGCATTGCAACTCTATCTGGAGCAAAATCAACGTAGTCTGCACCTCTGCCAAAAGTTTGAGTGGCAGGATTTTCCCATAAATGAGAATACAAAATTTTCTCGGTTAGTGTAAGGGGTTTACCAAGAAGTTGGCGGGCAGCTTTAACGCGCTCGGGCATTCTTTCGTAAACAGATTTAATCACTTCAATATCAAAAGCCATTTTCTTATTTATTAATCTATTTACTGCAAATTTCGTATTTTTTTGTTGTATTTTCTATTATTTCCACATCTTTGTACAGTGAATTCTCCAAGAATCATATTAGGGATAGACCCGGGGACCAATTTATTGGGGTATGGCATTGTGAAAGTGGATGTAAAAACGCCTATTTTAGAGACATTGGGTGTGGTTAAGTTAAATAAAATTGAAGACCACGGTGAAAAGCTTTTTCATATTTTTGAACGTATTGTTGCCCTCATTGATGGATTTAATGTGACAGAAGTTGCCATTGAAGCTCCATTTTATGGGAAAAATGTTCAAAGTATGCTCAAGTTGGGTAGGGCGCAAGGGGTTGCAATTGCTGCCGCAATTTCTCGAAAAGTCCCTGTTTTTGAATATGTCCCTCGAAAAATAAAACAATCAATCTGCGGCAATGGTGCTGCCTCTAAAGAGCAAGTTTTAGCCATGTTGCATGCGCAATTTCAGTTTGAGCAAGCACCAGAAACTTTAGATGCTTCCGATGGACTTGCTGCGGCACTTTGCCATTTATACCAATTTCAGCCACGATCTTTTGGTACAACAAAAAGCACCGGTAAAAAAACTGGTGGTTGGGCTCAATTTCTGAAAGAGAACCCAGATAGGGTGGAGTAATTTATTTTTTGCAACTAATTCAACAATTTTACGTCTTATTTATATGCTGATTTTCAATTTAAAACGTGGACTCTTTTTGATTTTCATTCTTTCATTCACATTAACTTCCATTGCTCAAACGTATTTCCCTCCAAAAACAGGAACTTGGGATACATTGTCTATCAATCGTTTTGGATATTGCCAAGAGCGAATTGATAGCCTTTATAATTTTCTCGAAAAGCAAAACTCTAAATCTTTCATTCTCCTTCACGATGGTAAAATTGTATTGGAAAAATATTTTGGTACCTTCACCAAAGACAGCAATTGGTATTGGGCAAGCGCTGGTAAAACACTCACCGGATTCTGTGTTGGAATTGCTCAAGCAGAGGGTAAATTAAAAATTACCGACCAAAGTTCTAAATATTTGGGATCTGGATGGACATCCCTCAATCAAACTCAAGAAGATAAAATTACCGTTTGGAACCAATTAACCATGACAACTGGATTGAAAGATAATGTTGCCGACCCAGATTGTACCTTGCCCGCTTGCCTCCAATATGCTGATGTGGCTGGAAATCGATGGGCTTATCACAATGCCCCTTACACACTTTTAGATAAGGTTATAGAATCTGCAACCGGATCCAGTTTAAACGTTTATGTGTATCAAAAAATTGCCAATCCAATTGGCATGAAAGGCCTTTACTTTAAATCGGGGTATAACAATGTTTATGCTTCGGATTCGAGAAGTATGGCAAGATTTGGATTGTTGCTTTTAAACAAAGGCGTGTGGAATGGAGCTTTAATTTTGAAGGATACAAATTATTTAAAGCAAATGACAAATTCGAGTCAAACAATCAATAAAGGCTACGGCTACTTAACTTGGTTAAATGGAAAAACTTCATATATGGCTCCTCAAAGTCAGTTGGTATTTCCTGGTGCTATTTCACCCGATGCGCCCAATGATGTGATTATGGCTCTTGGTAAAAATGGTCAAGTGATTAATGTTTCTGCGTCAAAAGGATTGGTCTGGTTAAGAATGGGAAATGAACCAAATAATAATGGTTTGGTTCCATGGATATTCAATAACGAAATTTGGAAGTATATCAATCAATTGCCGTGTGCAAAAACCAATAAAATAGATATAGAATCTGAAAAACTTGGACTGTTTCCGAACATTGCCAGATCAGGTGAAATGGTTTACTTAAAATCCCGCTGCAAAGATGTTCCTCAAATATTTAATTCGCTTTGGCAATCAATAAAAGTGGAAGGGGAATTTAACGCTGAAGGATATAGAATAAACACCCAGAATATGCCTTCTGGAATTTATTTGGTAAAAATAAAAAATGGTCAATCAATAAGAATGGTTATACAATAACAATTACATTCTTTCAACTACATTAATTCCCAATAAATTCAATCCAAACTTTAAGGTTTCTGCAGTGTGAT
>CAIRMY010000359.1 GCA_903879775.1 uncultured Bacteroidota bacterium | reverse complement strand
ATCGGTTCGACTCCGATATTCTCCACCCCAACAAAATCAAGGCCTCAGAGAAATCTGAGGCTTTTTTAAATTAGAGTGGTTTACATATTTCAAGAATCAATACACCGCCATTCATGCTAGATGAATTCGCTTCTGAATAGCGGGTTCATTTCAATACAATTTCGAGAAGCGAATTTATCCGTTTATTCCAGCGCTAAAAGTAACTCAACATAATTTTAATGATTTTTGGCCAAAATTTTATTCGTGCTCATTTGTACTCATTTGTACTGATAGGTATAGATAGAAAATCAATAAGTTTGAGAAAAATAAAGACTATATCATGGCAAAAATTAAAGTAATTAAATCTAGTTCGGTAAAGAGCATTAAGGCTCAATTTAAAAAAGAGTTCGATTGCAGTATTCGAATCTACAAAGGCGCTAGAATTGCGGATGATTCAGCCAAAATATCTGATTTGTCTACATTGGACAACGCTGGAGGTGAATTGGATTTGGGTGCACGCAGTCGCGTAGAAAACGTAGAGAAATACTTCAAAGATACTTTTGGCATTAAGGTGCAGATTTCAAATTCAGCCGATACTAAGTTGGCTGATAATGAGATGACATTGACCCAAGCAGGTAAGTGTTAATTCTAGGTTGATTATGGCTAGGGAAATTACGACCACTGGGAGCAAAAAAGTTGCCACACTGCAAAAAGAATTCAATGCGCACTTCCCATATTTGCGCCTGAAAATATGTCCCCCAGAAGCGAGAGAGCTTGTACAAAATGGAAAGACAATATTTGGGGTCGACACATCTTTAACATTATCTGAAGTAAGGACAAAGAAAGGTACTGGTCAAGTTTCTTTAACGGGCAGTAAATCAATAAAGCGTTTGGAAAAGGAGTTCGATGAGATTTTTGGATTGTACGTTCAAATTTGTTATACCGACAAGGGTGGAAAAAGGTTTTACACCACGGGCGATACCGACTCAAGGTCGTTAACAGCTTTAAATAGGGACAAGGAGGCAGAGGGTTGTTTATCAGGTGAATGGAAATAAAAAAGGATAAATGGCGTTAACTATTGAACAAAAGAGAAGAATTGCTGACGCAAAAAAGAAGGAACGCGAGAATCAGCGTAATGAGCGAAAGAAAATTAGCGAACGCAAGAAAATAGAAAGGCAAAAACTTGCAGAGGCGAAGAAAAAAGAGCGGGAGCGACAAGCGGCTGAAAAGAAAAAAATCGCTGAGCAAAAGAAATTGGCCCAAAAAAAGGTGCTAGAGCTTAAGCGAAAAGAGCGCGAGCGAATTGCTGACCAAAAGCGCAAAGAGCGGGCTCGTATTTCACAATTAAAAAAGAGAAAATAATCAAATTAAAAATGGGTATCATAAATAATTTATTCGATAGGTTTAAAAATGCGGAGTTGTCTATACAACCAAACAAGAAAATTAAAACAATTTCAAAGGAGTTTGAAGAAAGTTTTGGTTTAACATTGGTCATGTACAAGGGCAAAATGATTGCTGAACCGACATTGACACTAGCGGCATTAAACAAACGCACAACATTGGATGTCAATGCAAAATCAGAACCAATAAAAATCAAAGCGAGCATGTTGGTTGGAGCGGTTGAGAAAATGTTTGAGAAAGAATGGGGTGTTAAAGTTCAAGTGAAGAACGCAAAAGGAGATAGGCTCGTTCCCAATGAAATTACACTGGGTCAGGCTTCTAGAGAGGAGTACTAGATTCTCAAATCATGTTTGACACAATAACAATACAGCAATTAAAAGGCTATGTATATGCACTCATAAACCCAATTAACGGCAAACCCTTTTACGTAGGTAAAGGCAATGGAAATCGTGTTTTTGCCCATAGAGACGCTGTGAAAAATGGTGATCAAGCTGAAATTGGAACACTGAAAGACATTGAAATTGCTCAAATTTTTGAAAAGCAATTAGATGTTGAACACATCATTGTGCGTCATGGTTTATCAGATGACGAGGCATTTATGGTTGAATCGGTACTCATTGATTTTTGGCGTTATTTTAACGCTCCTCTGACCAATGAGGTTTTGGGTCATTTATCTGGATTATATGGTATAAAAACCGCTGATGAAATAATTCGGCAATACAATGCACCACCTTTGGA
Organism: uncultured Bacteroidota bacterium; assembly: GCA_903879775.1. Taxonomy (GTDB): domain Bacteria; phylum Bacteroidota; class Bacteroidia; order NS11-12g; family UBA955; genus VMCP01. The sequence goes on along the minus strand of CAIRMY010000359.1, from coordinate 9,357 downwards.
GAAGTTATACCATCATGTTGCAATCATCAACATAAATAAGAAATACTCAAAAATAGCAAAATCTAACGGAACCTATTTGAATGCTGTAAAAGAAGCTTGGGTGATTTCTGCGGAGAATCGAAAAAAGACGCAATATGTATTGGCTGAATATCAAGGTATTATTGTAGGTGTATACGCAATTCAAGGTGAATGGTATCCCGTAGAAACTTCTGAAAACAAAAGAAATCATCGATGGGGATTTCATGGCATTGAGGCCCCGCCTGAGATAATTGAAATTTATAAAAACAAGTCAATTATGCATGTAAAGAAACGAGGGGCAGCTTTTCCCATTCGATATAAGTTGTAATTGATTTTTGCATTTTGTATTTTGAACGCTAAGTAAATAGTGAATTTGATATGTTAACAATTAAATTCGTGATGCTAATGAATGCATCGCTGTAAGTGTGTATGTTGTTTTATTTTTTTATCAAACCGAGGTCAGTTTTAATGACTCGATTTTTTTCGACCGATTAGTTTTTTATTATGCCAGCTGCTGTAAAATTAAATCAACCAGAACGCGAGGCGCTGAATGAAGCGCTGTATGAGTGTTTTCAAATAAGGCCAACGGATGCATATAGTTGTATACAATTGGCCAATCAAATTCAATTAAACTCTGGAGTTAAGATCAGCTACAATACCCTAAGACGGGTTTTTGGCATCGTGAAGTATCAAGGAAATCCCAGCAGTTTCACAATGGATTTGTTGGCAAAAGTCACTGGATACCCAACATGGGATGATTTCGTGAAGGCTTTACAGAATAGGGACAATGAACGATTTCTGATTAAAAATCATTTGTTGAGTTTACACGGGGTATATGATTTGGCATGGATTAGAAAATTTGTTCAGTGCAAAGTAACGATTGACTGGCAGGACTCTTTTCAGCTAAAATCATTAGTTCAAGGTGCATTGCTTAATAGGGATAGTATACTTCTGTTTGAACTGACCAATTTGCTTCATTACAGTGACGACGATCTTTCTCTTCAACGATTATATATGTCGTTTGAACCAATCGTTCTGAACGCGATAGATTCAGGACCTGAATTTTGGTCTTGGGTTGGAGATATTTTGTTGGTGAGGCCAACACTTCGGAAGGTACTATTGGAATTTTATGTCCACGAGGCGGCTTTAGATGGCTATTATGGATATTGGTTGAATCTCAATTATTCTGAAATGACAGAGGAATTTTTGGTATTTAGGATGTTGTTAAATGGACAAAATGCATTTGCTAAACGCCTTGATGTAAGCGATTTTAGGGAGCAAATTGATCAAATATTATTCACAAAGCGCTGGTGTCAATTTCACCCAATTATTAAGGGTAGGATTGCCGCATGGGCAGCTATTTTTAATTTGTCGAATTCAAAAACCCATTTGGATATTTTTGAAAGCTGTAAAACTTGGTACGAAAAAGCGGCCTTCACAACGTTCTTTTATAGGTTGTATTGGACTTTCGAGAGGGATGGTAAATTCTTAGGGTGGAATTGGGAAGGCGTTGTTGAAAAGATAGGTTTACTCAATACGTTTGAATTCAGTCAATGGAACAATTATTTAATGATTCAAGCTCAAATGTGTCATTTCGATAACGACCATGTGGCATGTGGTGTAAATTTAGATATGGTAGATCCTCATCTGTTTGCATTGGATAATTATGAGTGGTTTCAGGAGGTGTATAAAGATTCAAAGGAATATTTACAGCATTAAGCCAATTGGAATGACTGTCAAAATTTCTCCATTCCATTGCGTCAAGGAGATCAAATTTTGAGCATCAACCAATGATTATTTCTCTCAATCTTTCTTCATGGCAACCAAGAGGTCATCGGTCTGATATTCTCCACTGACGGCTTTTTTCGAAGCTTTTTTTTTCGAGCTTTTTTATTTATTTTAAATTTGTAAAAAATACTAAGTTTTTTGCATATTTTCACTTGTTATTTATTACTTTTGACATCCTTCCAAAACATTAAAGACGTGCAATTTGAATACGACATATTAATATCATTTTCACCGCTAGACAACCAACTTGTCCAGAATGGAGAAGATGGTTGGGTCACTGAGTTTAGAAAATCGCTCGAATTGCGCTTGTCGCAATTAATTGGAAGAAAACCACTGATTCATTCAGGCGAAGTTGAATCAATTGATAGTCAAGAAGAAGCGCCTGATTTAGATGCTTCTAAATATGCATTAATCATTCCAATTTTATCTAAATGGTACATTCGTGGGGAAGATGGTATTTCTGAATTAGAGGCGTATTGCCTTCAAAGAAATGAAGGAAGAATTAGTCAGGTCGGAAATTTACCATACGTTTTTAAAGTTTTAAAGAACCATGTTAAAAACGAGTTGCATCCAATTGCCATTCAGCAAAATTTAGATTTTTCCTTCTATGAAAAAGATGTAGAATCGGGATCTATCAAAGAATTTTCTCCCAATTTATTGAACCAAACTGAAAAAATGTATTGGGGAAAGCTTGATGATTTAGCCAATGAAATTCATGAATACTTGAAGCAAATTGGTCAATTAACTCAAAATAATGCATCAGCAAATTTAAATGGGTTAACCATTTATTTAGCCGAAGGAAGTGCTGATTCTTTGGTTTATAGAGATGTTTTAAAACGCGAATTATCTGACAATGGTCATAATATTTTGCCAAAAAAACCATTGACACCTCAAATGCCTGTGATTTACGCTGAGGCCATGCAAAGCATCAATCAAGCAACCTTATCGATTCATATTTTAGGCTCTGAATATGGCATTGTTCCTGAAGGATCGAATCGTTCAATGATTGAAATTCAAAATGATGTTGCCGATGAGGTGATGGCTAAAACTGGCGGTAGGCGTTTAATTTGGATTCCAGAGAATGTAATTCCCACCGATGAGCGTCAGAAAATATTAATCGACGACATCCGGTCTTCAATGAAAGGAATTGGTTCAGCTGAAGTTGTTGTGGGTGATTTAGAAATTTGCAAATCAGTTGTAGAAGATACGATAAAGAGAATTATTATTGAGAAGGAACAACGACTTTCCGAAAACAACTTAAATATAGGAAAGGCGGTTATATATCTTATTTACGATATTTACGACCAAGTTATGATACAATCGGTTTCTAGTTATTTTAAATTATTGGGATGTGATATTGTAACTTCTGTAGATGGAACCGACGAAACTGAAATTCGCAATAAGCACATAGAAAATTTAAGACATTGCGATGCCGTTGTGTTGTATTACGGCAATGGTTCAGAATTATGGTTGCAATCTCGTTTGAGAGATTTATTGCGTATTCCAGCTTATGGGCGTAAAAAAGTTAATCCTGCCAAAGCAATTTTGTTAGGCTCTCCTAAGCAAGATAATAAATTTGAATTTACATCTAAGGATGCAATCATCTTTGATTGTACCGAAGAAATTGATAAAGAAGGAATTAAATCATGGATCAGCAACTGGATAAAATAGTCATTGATGATTTTCAAATATCCAATCCTTTTCCCGGATTGCGTTCATTTGAAGAAGATGAGAATATTCTCTTTTTCGGAAGGGAAAAACAAGTTGATGATTTAATTCGTAAACTTCGTAAAAATAGATTTTTAGGGGTTATTGGTACTTCCGGTAGCGGTAAATCTTCATTGGTTAAGTCTGGTTTATTGCCGTCTTTGTATGGGGGATTCATGGCTGGTGCAGGCTCTCATTGGAGAACTGTTACATTCAGGCCAGGCACCAACCCAATCGGTAATATGGCCAAAGCCTTGAACCATAGTGGTCAAGGAATCTTGCATAAAATTGGTGTTGATTCTGTAGAATATTCTGATTTAATTGAAACTACGTTAAGAAGAAGCAACCAGGGTTTAATTGAATATTACAAGCAAAATACCACCAATAATCGCGAGCATTTATTGGTTTTAATTGATCAATTTGAAGAAATCTTTCGATTTTCGGAATTTGAAAAAAGTGCAAAAGATGGTTTTCGTGATTCAACGGCGTTTATCAATTTATTGTTAAAGACAGCTGAACAGACCGAGCTTCCAATTTATATTGTATTTACAATGCGTTCAGATTTTTTGGGCGATTGTACAAGTTTTAAAGGGTTGCCTGAGGCAATTAATGACGGACATTACTTAGTTCCAAGAATGACCCGTGACCAAACGCGCGAAGCCATTGAAGGTCCTATTGCTGTTGGTAAAGGAGAAATCACTCCAGGTTTGGTGAATCGCTTGTTAAATGATGTGGGCGATAACCCAGATCAATTGCCTATTTTACAGCATTCTTTGATGCGAATTTGGGATTATTGGGAAAAGAAAACCGATAAAATTGGACCAATTGATATTGATCATTATGAATCAATTGGTACCATGCAGGAAGCACTTTCTCTGCATGCTGAAGAAGCATTTGTTGAATTGCCTCATACAGAGAACAATCATTACGAATTATTGTGTAAAGCAATTTTCAAAACTTTAACAGACAGAGGTTCAGACAATAGGGGAATTAGAAGACCAACCAAAATTTCTGAAGTTATGAAGCTTACGCATGCTTCAATCGACGATATTATATTGGTTTCGAGCTTATTTAGAACTGAAGGTAGAGCATTTTTAATGCCGCCACATCAATACGAATTAACTGAAAATAGTATATTAGATATTTCCCACGAGAGCTTGATGCGTGTTTGGAAACGATTGGTTACTTGGGTGGAAGAGGAAAGTGAGTCGATTCAAATGTACTTGCGATTGTGTGAAGCGGCAGATCAATATGAACAGCGCAAAGGGGGTTTATGGAGAGATCCAGAATTGTCTCTTGCGATAAAATGGAAGAGTGAAAACAATCCAAATGAATTGTGGGCTGGTAGAATTAATGATAATTTTAACAGAACAATGTTGTTTTTGGATTATTCCATTGACCAACAATTAAGGGAAGATCAATTTAAAGAATATCAACAAAAGGCGAGGCTAAAAAGAGCGAGGGTTTTTGCTTTGAGTATTTCTGCAGTTGCTTTGGTTGCAGTTGGTTTGGCATTCTGGGCGTACAATGAAAAAGATAAAGCAGCAGCAGCTCAAAAGATTGCTGCAAAAGAGCGCGATAAAGCAAAAGACTTAGCAATTAAGGCTACAGCAGCAGAAAAAACAGCAAATGCTGCTCGAAAAGATGCTGAGGCTCAAGCAAACTATGCTAGAACCAAAGAAGATGAAGCAAAGAGAAGTGCAATAGCGGCTCAACAAAGTGCGAGAGAAGCCCAATTGAGCGCAAATGCTGCCCGACAAAGCGCAGACTTAGCTCAGAAATCTGAGAAAAAAGCGCTTGATGCCAAAATTATTGCGGAAGAGAAAACAATTGAGGCCAATAGCTTAAGAACGGTAGCTGATATTGAGGCGCTTGCATTATCGTCGATCAATAATTTTGTGCAGAAAAACTACGATAAAAGTAAGCAATCGGCACTTGAAGCCTACAATGGTTCTTTGAAAACGAAAGATTTTGTAAATAAAAGTTCGTTGTTGGTCGCTTTATGGTCTAATTGGAATAAAGCAGTGAACTACAACAATTCGTTAACGAATCATCTCGGTGCTGTGAAACACTTTGCTTATTTGGGGTCAAGCGAAAGGGTTCTATCGGTCGATGAAAAAAATGTGATTTGGTGTTCTAGAATCGTTAATGGTCAAATCAATCCTTTGAAATCAGCTAAGTTAGGTCCTGATAATGTTCTTGCAATTTGTGAAAATAATAAAGTAAAGGGCTCATTTGTCGTTCTGTTTAGCAACGGTCGATTAGACATGTATAAACTATCTGGAGATGTACCAGTTTTCGAAAAAAGAATTAAAGAAAATTTGGTTGTCAAAGGGTTGAGTAGAATAGAAGTAAATAGACAAAATATCTACATCATGTCTAATGGTCAGTTAATAGAAATTACAAATTACCTGAATGCGCCAAACTTGAAAGTATTCAATGGTGTGTCAACATTTAAATTTGTGAATGATTATTTATTCTTAGCAAAGAATAATGTCATTGAAACATATAATTTCCAAAATAGTATTGGAGGCTCTAAATTAATCAATACGCAAAGTTTAATTGATTTCACAATTACAGCCCTTGATTTTGATGTTAAAAATAAACAATTGATTTTAGGCAGTCGTAAAGGGGACATGGCAATCCATGGCATTTCGGGAACATCTGACGGATTTGAATACATTAGAAAAGTTCACAATTCTCAGATATCAGGTATTCAGTGGGTTGAAGGTTTGAACAATACGAATTCTGTGATCACAAGCAGTTATGATCATCAAATTAAATTATTTACGCTAGGTGATTTAAGAAAGAACACAAATATCGTAAAAATATATGCTCATGATTCATGGATTTATGGATCGGAATGGATATCAGTGAATGGAACAAGTGGCTTGCTAACGGCTAGTGAAGACAAGTCGTTGAAATTTAATATTTTTACACTTGAAGATTTGTATAAAACCGTTTCAAATGGATCTAAATAATGAATTAAACATGTTGAGTTTAAAAAAAATACTATTTATAAGCATTTTATTTTTGATCAATCAAACTTTGGTTGCACAAAATTGCGCGGCCGGTTTGAAATATGTGAAAGAATCTTATAGCGAAGGAAGATTTTGGAATTGTATAGATACGATTGAAAGCTGTTTGAAAAAAGATGGATACAACAGGGAAGAAAAAATTGTTGCATTATCGTTTAAAGCAAAAGTTTATTTGGCCATTGATTCGGTTTATAAAGCCCGAGAAATCATTCAAAGCATACTGGTTTTGAGAGACAATTACGAACCTGCAGTTGATGATCCAGATCGATATAAAAATCAATTTTTCTTTGTTAAAACGCAGCTGGCTTCAAATACAATTACCTCAGTATCTAAAAAAGCTGAAAAATTAGAACTCGCTCCAGCAACCATTCATGTGATCACCGCTGAAGAAATACTCAATAGAGGTTACCAAAGCATAGAGAATTTATTGAACGATATTCCGGGGTTTGACGTTTCGAGAACAAATGGATTGATAGGAACAACCTTTTATCAAAGAGGTTATAGGTCTGCCAATAATACAGATAAGACCATGATTTTAATTGATGGGGTGGAAGACAATGAAATGTATACTCAGTTTGCTTTCATGGGAAAACAATTGCCCATACAATCTGTAAAAAGGGTCGAAATTATTTACGGTCCAGCATCTTCTTTGTATGGTGCGAATGCCTTTTGTGGTGTTATCAATATTATTACCAAAGACCCAACGGATTTATTTAAAAAGAAAGTTTCCGACGATATAAGCCAAGATGAAGCGAAAACTGAAACTTACATCTCAGGTCAATTAAATGCAGGAAGTTTCAATACCAAGATTGTTGAAATGACAGGTGCGGTAAAATTGAAAAATGGCATTACAATTCAAGGAGTAGGCAAGTATTTTACCTCCGATGAAAATGATTTAAGCAAATATTCTGATTGGGATGGAAAATGGACGGAAGCAGATTTTGGCATCAATTGGTATAAAACTGTTTTAACTGCAAATAGAAATAGCGGCAATAAAAAGTTTGTCGACTCATTACTCAACATTTACGATCCTACCAAAACATTATATACTTACAATGCGGATTCTTCAAAAATAATTCCAACTCAGGCCGCTGTAGACAAAGCTTCTAATTTGGACCAAAAGGCTTACAATTCAATTCCAACGCTTCCCGGTCCCACTGGCAGAGGAGACGATCCACGAAAATTTAAAGATCCATCAATTGGTCAGTACTTAATGCTTAAAGTTACCTTGGGTGATTTGATTTTACAGGCTCAGTTGACCGATCGAAATGAAGGTGCGGCACCCGATTATAAAGACAAGTTTTTTTCAATGAATTCGGGCTTTACAAATTGGCAGGTGCGTCAACAGTTTATATCTTCAAGGTATACAAAACGCTTGGGAGATAAATGGTTTTTTTATAACGCTGCGTATTACAGAATTTCTGATTTTGGACAAAACTCAAGATTAACTACATTCAATGGTTATGCTCAAAAGTCATTAGACTACAGAAGTTTTCTCACCAATAAAACTCCTTTCTGGAATAGAACTTCATATTTTGAGCAATGCAAACAATTTAGAGATGAGTTTAGAACTCAATATATTATTAACGAAAAATGGGATTTTCTCTTAGGTTTAGAAATTAGAAATGGGGTTTTCCAAGCCAATTATTTAACTACAACCGAATCTGACAATGCGATTTTAAATGGTAAAGTTGCTTCGCTTCCAGGGGGGAATAATTTAGCAGTGTTTGATTTGTCGGCCTTTTCACAAATTGGTTATCAGAATCCTGCTAAGAAGTTTAACTTTTCATTTGGTGGTAGATGGGATAAAAACGTAGTGAGTGAAAATTCAAATGCGGGTTATGGTAGTAAATTTAATCCAAGAATTGCTGCAGTTTATTACCCTGGTTCTTGGGTGTTTAAATTTGTATATTCAGAAGCTATTTTTGCCTTTCCAAGCTTTACTAAATTTTCTTCATCTGTAACGCGCGAAATTCCTACAGATTTGTTTCCTGAAGAAGCAACCAACTATGAATTTTCAGCAAATAAAACGATGTTAGGAAATAAATTAACAACCGACTTAAGCCTTTATCGTTCTGAATATTCTAATATCTTAACAACACGAAAGACTGCAGCCAATAAAGACCAATACACCAACTCAAAGGGTATTGGAGTTGTCTATGGAGCACAATTCGCTCTAAAGTATGTGCTGAATAAAAAATTCGATTTTTACCTAAATTCAACATTTAACAATTCAATATATAACGACAAAACCACTTGGAATCCTCAAAAAGATACTTCATTTAGAACTGGCGACATTGCATTCTTGTCGGTAAACGCTGGTACTGGAATGTATCTATTTAAAGAAAAGATGCATTTACAGTTAATGGCTAATTATATTGGTGAAAAATATACTGGAGTTGGTACCACAGTTGCAAATAACCCAACTGGAGTCATTCCATCGTTTTTAATGATTAATGCTTCAATTCATTTCAATATTAGCAAGTATTTTAATTTTCAAATAAGGGCGAATAATTTATTGGATCAATATTATATCTCTCCAGGAATTAGAACTGGTGCAGGAACTCAAAGTTCTTTCGTTCCACAACCAGGTCGAAACTTCAATGGCACAATGAACTTTTTCTTTTAATGAATGATTTCTCCCTAAATAGATTCATTTTTGGTGATTTAGATCCTCAAAAGCGTTGGTTATTGCAGCGGCTGATCTTTCAGTCATTTTTTACGGGATTGGCGAGTGCTTTTTTCTTTGTTGCCGCCTATGGCGTGATGCTCAAAAATTTACCAATTAATGAATTGCCATTTGCCT
>CAIRMY010000358.1 GCA_903879775.1 uncultured Bacteroidota bacterium | reverse complement strand
GTAAATCCTGAAAATCATTCAGAGTACTACATTGCCGCTGCTTATGGCGGAGTATGGAAAACCAAGAATGCTGGTACGACGTTTGAGCCAATTTTTGATAATTATGGAACTCAAAGCATTGGTTGCTTGGCAATTGATCCTCAAAACACTCATGTGATTTGGGTTGGAACCGGTGAAAATAACAACCAACGTTCTGTAGGCTATGGAAATGGAATTTACAAAAGTACGGATGGTGGTAAATCATTCACCAATATGGGGTTAAAGAACTCAGAACACATTGGCATGATTAAAATTAATCCAACAAATTCTAAGGATATTTGGGTAGCTGCATACGGACCACTTTGGAAAGAAGGCGGTGAAAGAGGTATTTACCATTCAATTGATGGAGGAAAAACTTGGAATTTGGCATTTAGCATATCAAAAAATACTGGATGTAACGAAATTCATTTTGATCCTTTTCAGCCAGGTGTGATCTATGCTGCATTTCACCAACGTAGACGTCATGAATGGACATATTTGGGCGGAGGACCTGAAAGTGCATTATATAAATCTGATGATAATGGCGTTACTTGGAATAAAGTTGGCAATGGATTCCCTTCAGGTGAATTGGGTCGTATTACATTGGGAGTGAGTGTCAAAAAAGGATTACTTTATGCAATGGTTGAAGCTTCAAATGATAAAGGTGGGATATTTGTAAGTCACGACCATGGTTCTTCTTGGAATAAGGTTAACGGATTTACAACTGCTGGTAATTATTACCAAGAGTTAATGACAGATCCAATCAATCCAAACAAATTTTATGTGATGGATATGATGATTAAAGTTTCTGAAGATGGTGGAAAAACCTTGAAAAACTTAGGTGAACCCAATAAACATGTTGACAATCATGCAATTTGGGTAAATCCTTCTAACGGTGAACACATGATCGTAGGTTGCGATGGTGGTTTATATGAAACGTTTAATCATGGAAAAGAATGGAATTTCAAAGACAATATCAGTATCACCCAATTTTACAGGGTTTCAACAGACAACAATGTACCTTTTTACAATATTTATGGTGGTACCCAAGACAACAATTCACTTGGTGGCCCAAGCAGAAATAACTCTGCAAATGGAATTTCAAATGCAGAATGGTTTGTAACTGTTGGTGGAGATGGTTTTAAAACTCAAGTAGATCCTAAAAATCCAAACATCGTTTATAGCCAATGGCAATATGGCGGCCTTATTCGATTTGATAAGAAAACTGGCGAATCAATGGATATCAAACCAGTGAGTCCGGTTGGAGCTGGTGCATTGAAATGGAACTGGGATGCTCCTTTAATCATCAGTAAATACAACAATAGAAAACTCTATTTTGCGGCAAATAAAGTGTTTATGTCTGAAGATATGGGGAATTCTTGGAAATTGATTTCCAATGATTTAAGTAGAGGTATTGATAGAAACACTTTACCTGTAATGGAAAAAGTTTGGGGTTTAGATGCAGTGGTTAAAAACCAAAGTACCAGTATTTATGGAAACATTACAGGGTTAACAGAAGGCGCCAAAGGACAATTGTATGCTTGTACCGATGATGGGTTAACTTATGTAACAAATGATGATGGAGCAACATGGACAAAAATGAGTGAAATGTTCCCTAATGGACCTGCTGCTGCAAAAAATGGTGCAGGTTATCCTTTTGTAAGCATGATTCAAGCTGGTAGAAGTGCAAATACGGTTTATGTTGTTTTGGATCATCACAGATTTGGAGATTTCCAGCCTTATGTTTATAAATCAATTGACAACGGTAAAAATTGGACAAAAATCACCAAAGGGTTGCCAGAAAATGGTCCTGTGAAATGTATTTTAGAAGATAATTTTGATTCTGATGTAATATTGGTAGGGACAGAATTTGGTTTCTACATTTCAATTAACGGTGGACAAACATTTATCAATTGGCAAGGTGGTATGCCTCCTGTGCCAATTAAGGATATCGTTCATCAGTCTGATCAAGACGAAATTGTATTGGCAACTTTCGGAAGAGGCTTTGCAGTTTGTGATGATTATGATAGAATTCGTGAATTCAAGGCAACTTTGAATTCTAAAGAGACAGCTAGAATTTTAACACCGCTAGCGTCAATGTTATACATTCCTTCATCTCCATTGGGTGGATCGGGTAATGGCTATAAAGGAGCATCTAGATTTATGGCGCCTAATCCAACTGAAAAAGCTGTTTTGTATTACAACATCAACAAAGAATATCCCTCAATTAAATCAAGAAGAGAAAAGAGAGAAACTGAGAATTCAAAAAATCCGAATGCATTGATCTATCCATCCAAAGATTCAATTTTTTCGGAATCAAATGAAACTTCTGCAAAACTCTTCATGTCGGTTTATCAGAATACCGATAAGTTTGGCGAAATGAAAAGTCTCAAAAATATCCTAATAGCGAGATGGTCAATACCAGCAACTAAAGGTTGGGCAAAAACAGAATGGAATTTAAAACATTCAATTAAGCCTGTTGTGATGAAAACTGATGACAAGGTTGAAACGAACTGGGGACCATTTGTTACAAATGGAGATTATTCTGTGGTGATTGAAGAATATAACAACGGATTATACCAATCAATCAGCACTCCAATAATTCAAAGAGTTCAGTATTTGTATGAGCCAACGATTCCATTTGATCAAAATAGAAACCAAAAAATCACTGAAATGAATGAAGTGAGGTCGGAAATTGAAAAAACGGAACATAAACTAGGTAAATTAAGGGCTGGAATCAATGCAATTTCACAAGGTATTCAGCATTATTCGGTTGCAGGTTCAACTTACCAATTTTATGAAGCTGTATCAAAAGAATTGGCAAATTACAATGTATTATTGTATGGAAATTCAACTTTGGCTGCTAGAGAATTTGAAACAGAAGATGGTGTCATTTCTAGATTTTGGAATGCTTACTATTCAACGTTTGATGCATTAAATGCACCAACAGAAACGCATTATCAAGTGTTTACAGATGTTAGAGATCAATTGAAAATTGTAAATTCTAAATTCGAGATCTTAAAAAATCAATACAACGATTATTTGCGAGCAAACCCAGGCTTGGGTGAAATGCCATTTATGTGGTAATATATTGAAACGATAAACAAAAATGGCTCTGATTTCAGAGCCATTTTTTTGTTTGTTTAAATTGAATGTTCGGAATGTTTATACCTAAAGATTTTAAACGTTCGCGGTCTCTTTCAAGTGTGTCTGAAACAATTCACGTTTTCCCTTCAAAACTCCAATTTCAAAAGTATTGTATCCTTGCTGAATATTTCCTCCATTTAAATATTTCCCTTTTATTTCTCGCAGGGACGGACGTATGGTCTAATTTATTTTGATCATACAATCCTTTCAATCCTTTGAGCGTTTTATGGAGCTAAATTGCCGATGGAATAGCATTCGCCAAATCCATTTTTACGGTGTCAATTTTATTGGGAATAGAATCGTTTTTTGTCAATTTCATAGAGTCTTGAGCGTTTAAAACATTCAAAAGCGACAATAGCGCAAGGGAAGTGGTGAACAAAAAAAGTTTCATTGATACACATATACGAGATTGGAAATGTGGACATAAAAAATAGGCCACTAGAAGTGGCCTTTTTATATGTAAAATTGTAAATATTATTTCTTTTTATTTTTGCAACATTCGTCACCTTTTGAGCAAGTTGCATTGTTATCTTCATCGCAAACAGCTTCGCCTGAGCAACCTTCATGTTTTTGAGGTTTGCCTTGGCAGCAATCCTTTTCGCCACCCATCCATTTGCCATCTTTACCAAAATTAGCTAAGCACTTAGCTTTTTCTTCAGGGCTACATTTAAGACTATCGCACATTGCAGCACATTGGTCTTTGGTTAAAGTAGCACATTTGCTCATATCGCATTTGCTTGCTTTATCGCAATTGGCTGACATTTCAGTGCATTGACTAGCTTTTTTAGCAGGTTCTCCAAATGTTTTACCAGCAATAAAAGGAGCAATAACCAAAGAAACAATAGACATTAATTTGATTAAGATGTTCATTGAAGGACCAGAGGTGTCTTTGAATGGATCTCCAACAGTATCACCAGTTACTGAAGCTTTATGTGGTTCAGATTTTTTATAGAATGTTTCACCATTAATTTCTACACCTTTTTCAAATGATTTTTTTGCATTGTCCCAAGCTCCACCTGCGTTAGATTGGAAAATACCCATCAATACACC
>CAIRMY010000357.1 GCA_903879775.1 uncultured Bacteroidota bacterium | reverse complement strand
GTAACAACATAATCATAAACAAACCAAGTTGTAATTCCAGCCACAGAAGAAAGAACTAAGAACAATTTTTGGGAATTGACTTTTCGATTTTCCACATAGAAAAAATCGTGCATGTACCAAATGCCCAAACAAAGCACAAGAATAAATCCAATACTATAGGTTAAAACCGCGATGAATGCGAAAATACCCGCCAATATAAATTGCGATTTATCCAAAAAATAAAACAATAGGAGCAAGCAAAATACCAGCATCGACATTGGAAAGATTGCATGTAAATAGATATTTCCAGATGCAAAAATAAAAGCAAGATTTGCCAATAAATATTGATGCCATTTTAAATTAGGCAACCAAATTCCGATGAGAACAATTGAAGCAAGCACAAAGAAATGGCTCAAATAAATGCCTATCAAGGGCATTTCAACACTTGGGAATAGAAAGTGTAGGATGCTAATTAATAAAGGGTAGGCAGGGGCCCAGCCTGCGTTTCCGCACCAACTTTCGGGGTAGTCTGGGCAATGGAATAAATTATGTCCGTGTTGCGCTACATCTAGGTAAAGAGCACTATCCCAACGACTCCAGCATTCTGCGGTGAAACCACCCCAACAATTGCCCGCTTCTGATATGAATTTTCCGAATAAAATAAAAATGGCAAAGGATAGAAGTCCAATGCCAATTTTAATTAAAGTTGTTTTATTTATTTGTATTGTGCCCATTGTTCGTGCACAAATTCCATTAACTGTTTGATGTAATCAGATGAAAATTCAAATTTCACACCTGCATTTTCATAGATATTTGGAATTGATTGGGTATATCCCAATTTCATAAATGATTTATATCCTTCCAAGGCCTTAATTTTATCTTGGTGGTAATTTTTCCAAATTCCAATAGCTCCTAATTGAGCAAACCCATATTCAATGTAATAGAAAGGTACTTCAAATATATGCAGTTGCTTATGCCAAGCAAAAGCTTTGGCATCTTCGTAGCCTGCATAATCGACCAACCCGCTTGAAAAACGAGACTGTTGAAATATCCAAGCAGCTTTTCTTTCTTCTTGTGTATGGTTTGGATTTTCGTAAATCCAATGCTGAAAGGCGTCAACAGTTGCAATCCAAGGCAAAGTGCCAAGAATTCCTTCAAGTTGTTCGCATTTCGCACGGTTTAACAAAGTGTCATCGTTAAAATAGTTTTCCCAACCATCCATGCTCAACAATTCCATACTCATAGAAGCCAACTCAGCCACTTCACTTGGAGTGTTTTTGAAAGCGTTTAACTTCAATGGGGCCATCTGGAAACTATGAATGGCATGACCTGCTTCGTGAACCAAGGTTTCTACATCCCTCAAATTCCCTGTAGCATTCATGAAGATAAATGGCATGTTTGTTTTTGCCAAAGGATAATTATATCCGCCCGGAGCTTTTCCAACCCTGCTATCTAAATCGAGTAACGATTTTTCTTTCATGGTTGTTAAGCAATTTCCAAAGAAGGAATCGAGTTCGTTTAACGCTTCAATGCCTTTGTCGAGAAGTTCAACACCATTTGTAAATGGTTTTAAAGGTTCTCTGTTCAAAGGATCAACCGCAGTGTCCCAAGGTTTTAACTGGTCAACTTTCATCAATTCTAAGCGACGCATTTGAATTTCCTTGAGTAATGGCACTACATGGTGTTCAACAGATTCGTGGAATTTTTTACAATCCTCAACTGAATAATCGAAACGACCCATGGCTGCAAACATATAATCTCTGTAATTGTTGAAACCTGTATTGATGGCAACTAGATGTCGTTTGGCAACCATTTTATCAAACAAATCTTCAAGTTTTTGAGCATCTTGTTGTCGGCGTTGATTCATTAATTTCCAAGCATTTTCTCTAACATCACGGTTGGTTTCCATCAAGAAGTTTGAAGCTTTTTGCATGGTCATGGTTTCACCATTCCAATCGATTGTCATAGCCCCTTGTATAGAAGAATATTCTTGAGCCAATGTATTTAAATCGGCTTGCAAAGGAATGTTTTCTTCTCTAAAAAGATCAACCGCGCTTTTAAGTGCACGGAAATAAATGTGGTAAGCTGGATTTGATTCTAAATTGTTTTTGAAGGGACAATCTACAATTTTTTGATTCAGTTTATCTTCAAAAGGAGCAATCTTGGGTTGAATTTCTTGCACGAATTGCAAATAAGCTTTTTCAAAATCTTCATTTTGAGTGTCGCAGGTCATATGAATATAACGCCAAGCCATGTCTTCCGACAAAAAGCTTTCAAGTTCACTCACATCAACTAAGAAATCTTCAAATTCACTTTCCGATTGAATGTGATAATCAAGAAGTTGTTGAAATAGAATTTCAACATCAGCAGGTTTCTGAATTGTAAAATCAGGAGGGATAAATGCAGCCATAAATGTGGTGCTCAATTAGCTACCCATTTTACGTGGTGTAGTTGCTTTCACTTTTACACCAGCTGCAGTTTTGGTAGGGGTTTTTGTTTTCGCAGCGGCAACTTTTGGTTTGTCGGTGCTTTTTGCTTTTGAAACTTCTTTACCTTCGGTAGCATCTTCGGTTTCATCTATTTTGTTTAAAGAATCAAAATCCAAAGAACCTTTTAACATATGATACCAAACGAACAGTTTTTTCATGTCGCTAGGATAAACCTTTTCTCTATCGTAGTCAGGCAAAACTTTAGACATAAATGCCTTTGTTTCGTCGTTATCTGATTTAGATGTAGGGATAGAAGTTCCATCATCTTCAAGCTTTTTCACTTTCAATAAAACTTCAGCCAATCTTACTTCGCCTTCATCTGTGAACATTGAAATATCAGCTAAAACACTTACACGTTGACGTGCATTGGTTGCAAATTTTTTATTGTCTGTTAAAGATTCTAAAATTAAGCCAGATTTATTTTGTCCAATCACTTTGTGAAGACCTGGCATTCCAGTTACAGAAACTACATCTTTTAATTCCATAGATGGCAAATTTCAGTAAATGACCCTAAAATACCAAGTTTTTAGAGGCGATTTGCAATTTTAGTGGAAAATAAATCAATTATTTTTTGCACATGCTTAAAATTCATGAGTATAACAATCGATTCTTGACTTTTTGAAATTCTCTCAAAATAACAGCTTTAGCCATATTTAACGGGGTACTTCCGCCCATTTTTTGAACGAATTTGTATTGCTTTTCGGTTAAATCTACTCGGTATACAATTTTCATCCACTTTGAATGATTTTGCTGTTGAAGTTGTTCAATCACTATTTCTAACTCTGGAATGAGCATTTCAATTTTTGGATAAGGGGCATTTTTAAACTCAAAAGATGCCATCCCAAAATCTTTTTCGATTTGTTCAATCACCTTTTGAATGATTTTTTCTTCGGGTTCTTGAAAGATAAGATTTACCTCTGGATCAATCATTCTTCTTCTTTTACACCTTCAGGAAGCAACTCACCCTCCCATTTACTAACAGCGGTTGTTGCCAATGCATTTCCCAATACGTTTGTCATTGATCGTCCCATATCACAAAAATGGTCAATAGGCAGAATTAACGCTATACCCTCAGCTGGAATTTTAAACATTGTGCAGGTTGCCGCAACCACAACCAAAGAGGCTCTTGGAACTCCCGCAATTCCCTTACTTGTAAGCATTAACACCAACAACATGGTTAACTGAGTTCCAATGTCTAAAGGAATTGAGTAGGCTTGAGCAATGAAAATACTTGCAAAAGTCATATACATCATGCTACCATCTAAATTAAACGAATAGCCTAAGGGTAAAATAAAACTTACAATGTTCTTTTTGCATCCAAAATTCTCCAATTCTTCTGTAAGTTTTGGGAAAACAGCCTCAGAACTTGTGGTTGAAAATGCAACCATCATCGGATTTTTAATGCTGTTAATCAAAGCAAACAATCGTTTCTTTAAGATGAACCAACCCACCAAAAGCAAAATAATCCAGAGGATGAATATGCCAGTATAAAACGAAAGGAGATAATCGCGGTAAACCGTTAAAATTCCAAGTCCTTTTGTGCAAATAATGGCCGTAATTCCCCCAAAAACACCAAATGGGGCGAAATTCATCACATATCCAACCATTTTTAAGATCACCTTAGAAATTTTATCCAAAGCCAGAACCAAGCTTTCCCCAGTTTTTCCTAGGCTAGCAAGTGCCACTCCAAAGAACAATGAGAATATAACGATTTGAAGAATTTCATTTTCAGCGAGTGCTTGAAACAAGCTTTTAGGGAACAAATGTTCAATAAAATGATTGAATGAAAAAGTTTCCGTTTTTTCTACCAATTCGTTCACGCTTTTGGCATTTGCGGCCATGTTGCCGAGATTCATGCCTTTGCCAGGCTCAAAATAATTCACCAAAACCAATCCTAACAATAAAGATACCAGCGAAGCAGTTAAAAACCATAGCATGCTCTTGCCGCCAACACGACCAATGGCGCTTAAATTTCCCATTTTTGCAATTCCAACAATGAGGGTTGTGATAACCAAAGGAGCAATGATCATTTGAACCAAGCGAAGAAAGATGGTTGTTAAAATCTTGAAGTATGAAGCATAGGTTGCATTGATTTCACCGGTTGGATTTTGGGCGCTGCCAATTGCAGGCAATCCGGTAAAAATAAGTTGACCTACCACCGCACCAATAACCATGGCAACAATGATAAAAATGGTTAATTTAGAGCCTTTGTTTTTCATGAAGTTGATTGCAAAAGTAAGGGATAATTCTAAATCCGTGAGAAATCCGTTTCAAAGTGTTATTTTTGTGTAATGATTGTTGTCACCGGCGCATTGGGTTTTATTGGTTCAGCTTTGTTGGGAGAGCTTCAGCAAAGGGGCTATGGAGAATTGGTTGCCGTTGATAATTTTAGTGATACCCATAAATTTCCAAATTTGGATGGGAAAAATCTTCATTTGAAAATTGACCGTTCAGAATTTCTCAATTGGCTAAGTACAAATGGAGAAAAAGTTCAATTTGTATTTCATATTGGCGCAAGAACACGCACAAATGAATTCGATTGGAACGTATTGAATGAACTCAATGTGAATTACTCTAAATCGGTTTGGAATCTGTGCACACAACATAGCATTCCTCTGGTTTATGCTTCTTCGGCTGCTACATATGGAAATGGAGATCAAGGGTTTTCTGATGATCCTTCTACATTAATGTCCCTCAAACCAATGAATCCGTATGGCGAGAGCAAACAGATTTTTGATTTATGGATGCTGAGTCAAACTGAAACCCCACCATTTTGGGCAGGATTTAAGTTTTTCAATGTGTTTGGGCCAAATGAATATCACAAAGGCAGAATGGCAAGCGTTGTTTTTCATGCTTATAACCAAATTCAAGAAGAAGGGCAGGTGTCGTTGTTTAAAAGTTATAAACCGGAATACCCCGATGGGGCCCAAAAAAGAGATTTTGTGTATGTGAAAGACGTTCTCAATGTGCTCATTTACGAGATGGAAACCCGCAAAAATGCTGGCTTGTATAATCTTGGAAGCGGCAAAGCCCATACCTTTTTGGAATTGGCAACCGCGGTTTTTGACGCATTAGGAATTGATCCAAGTATTTCGTATATTGATATGCCCGAAGATATTCGAGAAAATTACCAATATTTCACAGAAGCCGATGAATCTCGGCTTATTCAATCTGGATATCACTTAGGATTTACCGATTTTAATGTTGCAGTTGCAGATTATGTACAAAATTATCTGAAACCCAATACTTACATGTAATTTATGTTCAAATCTACCGGAAGTTGGCTCATTGCGATAGGTACAATATTATTGGGTGGGTCTCAATATTTTTCTTTCGGTCAGAAAACTTTTCAATCTGAATTAACTTTAAAAT
>CAIRMY010000356.1 GCA_903879775.1 uncultured Bacteroidota bacterium | reverse complement strand
CAAGGTTATTTTTGGACCCTCAATGATGGTGGAAATGACCCTTATTTGTACGCATTGAACAATCCATTTGGAAACAGTGAAGTGTCCCTCGAAAAAAAGAAGGACATCATTAAGTTCAAAGTCAAATTACCCTTTTCAAATGAAGATTGGGAAGCCTTAACTTACGATTCTGTTTACTTTTATATTGGTGATTTTGGCAACAATCTTGGAACCAGACGAAACCTTAAAATCTATAAAATCAAGATTTCAGAGGTGTTAAATCAGGATGTTAAATACGTTGACACCATTTCATTCGCATACCCTGATCAAACCAAATTTAACAAACGAAGGTTGCATTCATTCGACTGTGAATCAATGATCAGCATTGGCGATTCATTGGTTTTATTTACAAAAAATTGGAGCAATTTAAACAGCAATTGTTATACGATTTCTAAAAACAAGGGACAACAGGATTGTGAATTTTTCAAAACCTTGGAGCCCAATTTCTTTGTCAGCGATGCCACAATTTACAATGGTATGGTTTATTTATGTGGTTACAATTACTTAGGAAATCAATTCATTTACAAAAGCAAATGGTTTAAGGGCACCCTTCAAAAGATCGATTTAAAACCTGCCCAAATTGAAGGCATTTGCGTTCTAAAAGATGAAAAAACTGGCGAATTGGGTGTGTATTTAACAACCGAAAAACGGAAAACCCAGCCTGCGGGCATCATTAAAATTTAGTGTTTAGCGTTTAGTGTTTAGTGTTTAGTGTTTAACTACTCCGACAAACTTTAAACGCTAAACGCTCAACTTTAAACGCTCAATCGTTTACGGTTCACGCTAAACGCTAAATCGTTTACAGTTCACACTAAACGCTAAACATTAAACGCTAAATCGTTTACGGTTTACGGTTCACGCTAAACGCTCAACTTTAAACGCTAAACGCTAAACATTAAACGCATCGGATTTAAGGTTTAGTGCAAAACTAAACCTTAAATCCGATGCCACCTGATGCGATGTTTGGCCTAACCTCAGTTGAGAATTCTTCAACGTCTTCAAAGGTGAGGGTTTTTACAGCTTTTTCGGTGCGTTTGCTCGGTGTTAATTCACTTAAACGTAAATGTTGATTGCGAATTGCTTCTTCACAAACTTTACGTACACTTCTACCATTTCCAAAATACTTATCACGAGTTTTATACATAAATTCTATGTATTTCATCAAGTGGTCAGCGGCTTTTGGCTCAGGAGATATATGATTGTCTATCAATTGATTTAACGCAATGGTATACAAATCTTCAGCATTGAAATCTTTAAAATTAAAGACCCTGTCGAAACGCGATTTTAAACCTGGATTTGACTCCATAAATTTCTCCATATTTTGGGTATAACCTGCAGCAATCACAATAAATTCTCCACGTTTATCTTCCATACGTTTCAACAATGTTTCAATGGCTTCTCTACCAAAGTCATTTGATCCACCGTCAGACAAACTATAAGCTTCATCGATAAACAATACCCCACCCATTGATTTATTGATCAATTCAGAAGTTTTGATTGCAGTTTGACCCACATATCCGCCTACCAAACTTTGTCGGTCACATTCAACCAAATGTCCCCTCTCAAGAATACCCAAAGCTTTATAAATTTGAGCTAAAATACGTGCAACCGTTGTTTTACCAGTTCCAGGATTTCCGCTAAATACACTGTGTAATGAGAATGTTTTACGGATGTCTTTACCTTGGCTTTTATAAAATCTAACTAATTTCACAAGTTCTTCAATTTCTTGTTTCACTTGCTCCAAGCCAATCATATTTTTCAATCGACCCATTGAATCTTTCAACAATTCTTCATCAATTGGAATATCGGGTAAGATTTTATTTTTCTGGGCAAATATTTTGGTTAAATCTGATTCATCAATCGCCGATAGTCCATCTTTATCGAGCAATTCAGGATGCTCAGTTTTCATAATTCTCAGACCTAAATTAATTTTAGCTTCATCCAACATAGAATTTACCAAACGGGCATTTCCAAAGAATTTATCGCGATCTCGATATTTATCAACCAAAAACTTATGAAGTGTTGCTTGGGCTTTTTCATTTAAAACAACCCCTCTCTTTTTGGCGGCAAAATCTGCAATTTGCACCAATTCTTGAGGTGTATAATCAGGGAAATCATATTGAACAACAAAACGGCTCTTTAGTCCTGGATTCGACTCAAGAAACCCTTCCATTTCCTCAGGATAACCAGCCACAACAATTGCAATATCCGTTGAATCACTTAATTCTTTGAGAAGTACTTCAATGGCTTCTTTACCAAAATCTTTATTGTCTTCGTCTTTTCGAGCTAAAGAATAGGCTTCATCAATAAATAAAACGCCGTCTTTGGCTTTTTTAATGGCTTCTTTTGTTTTTGGCGCAGTTTGACCAATATATTCAGCAACCAAATCGGCACGATCAACTTCATGCACATGACCTTTTTTCAAAAGTCCGAGTTCTTTATATATTTTACCTAGCAATCTAGCTACGGTCGTTTTACCAGTACCAGGATTGCCTTTGAATACGGCATGTAAGTTAATTTTATCGGTTTCTTCAAAACCTTTTTCTTTTCTAAGGGCAACAAACCTTAAGTAGTCTGAATATTCGCGAATTTTAACTTTAATTGGATCTAAACCAATGAGTTCATCCAATTCCTTCATCACACCTTCGAATCCAATGGATTCTTCATCGTGATGTTCTAATTGTGGTTCTGGTTGTTCAATTTCTTCGCCATCTTCATCATAAAATTCAATTTGTGTCATTGGTAAGAAATCGCTGTCGTTTGCTGCCACAAAATCTTCCCCTATTTCAAAAGGAATATTCGCAAGCAACTCGCCCATGAAAACGATTTCAACATAATAATCACCTCTGGACCAAGTTCCAATAATGTCGGAACCCCAACCAATGGTTGCCGAAAATTCATCTTCACTTGGTTTTACAAAATATAGTTTTTGAACCCTACCTTTTAAATAACCGCTCAATGTTCGAAAGTTGAACATCAATTCAATGGGTAAATCAGCTGATCTACGGGTTAAATTTTTCGCATTCAATTCTACCCAAACATATTTTGTGCTCAGCACATTGAAAACGGTGTAATATTTTCTTAAATCGATGGTGGTATTGTCATCGGGTCCCTCATAAAGTTTAACCGTTTCAATTTTAAAATAAGGATTAAATCCAGGCTTAACTTGCCCAACGCTTTCAACATAAAAGGTTTTGGTGGTTAACAATTCTGTTCCAATCCAAGCTTCCCATTTGTAAACGCCTGGTTTCCAATAAGTGCCTGTATTTTTAACACCCCAACCCTCGCGAATAAATGCAACATTGTCGGACATTGAAATGAGTCTATCACAATTCAAATCGCATACTTCGTTGTTTTTTTCATCGAAACATTTGAGCTGCATTCTTAATGTCCAATCTTCTTCATCAAATTTTTTGTTGAACACACTCACCTCGCAATAAACATATGCGAGTTCTTTTTGCTCAAAAACACAACGATATTTCTTAGTATTATTGGCCAACCACTCTGTAGACGAGTAGGTTTTGATATCCTTAAATTTAAAAAAGTTATTGTCCATAAGTAGTCATTAAAACCATATGAAACAAACTTAATTAAAAATGGCAAAGATTGTAGGGGATGTGCTTAAAAAACCCAAAAAAATCTATAAAGTATAGTTGATTCCCGACGTAAAGCCTATAGAATTCACTCCAACACCCAAATTTGCAAACCAACCCAAGCCATGCAATGCGTTCATGGTGTGCTTTACACCAATTAAGGTTAGTTGAAATCCAGAGGTAGAAACGCTTTTATCGATAAAGTTAACACTTTGACCCGAGCCCCTTACTTTTTCCGTGGTTAAATTAAAACTAAACATTCCCAAGCCAATTCCACTGTGAAATGAAAATGTAGATTTAGGCCTTCTAATTTTACCCCAAAACCAATCAACTTGCATTAATAGAGAATTCATACCTACGTTGTAGTAATAGACTGTTGAATCTGAAGGATTTTGAAAATCTGGCATCACCAAATTGTTGGTTTTAATCGATGAATTGCTAAAAACCATACCCAATGAAACCTTTTCCTTGGCATGAAATTGATATCCAATTACGTTGGGGCCATTAATTTCCATGTCAATATCAGGAAAATTAAATTTCAAGTTATCTTTCAATGTTTTTGCAACTCGCTCGAGTAATACCGATGAGCCTGTCCCCCAAAAGAATGTCAATGCCCCTTGAGGATGCAAATTTGCTTTCGGAGCAATTTGAACTTCTAGATTTTTCACGGGAATAGAATCTAAAGATTCGATGGATTTCAAAGTATATGCATTCGCAAAAAGGCTGGATGAAGCAAAAAAGCCTAAAAAAGCAATTGATTTCAATTTCATAATTGCAAATTAAGCAATCCTTTGGTATTCAAAAAATACAAAAGTTACTTTAATTGAAATTTGACAAATACAGTAGATTTAATTTTGATTTTTTCGAATTCCAATGGTTGAATTTCTTCCTCTTGATCGTCGGCATCGGATTGCATTTTATCACTTCGCCCAACTTTTATTCCCATCATTGAAAATGCACCCTTATCATATCCAATATATCCTTGTTCATAGCGAATTTCCAGAGGATTAGAAATTTCCTCACCAATGCCTTTCAACAATGATTTTGCGTTATTTTTTGCCAAGATTAATGCCCTTTTCTTCGTTTCTAAAACGAGACTATCAAATTGAGTATGTTCATAATTTTCAACATAAGCATTGAAAACTTTCCACTTATCGAGCTTTTGAAAGATTGTATTTTGATCGGCATACTTTGACAATTCTAGGTTAAAAACCTTAACAGAAACGGCATCTTTGCGTTTACGAACGGTTTCAAACGTGGTGCTCATGTCAACAACTGTTAATTTAGATGCATCAATTTTCATAGTTTTGAGAACTTTACGCAAACTATCCTCTTGAAGTTTTATAGAAATTGGATCTTGATTTTTCCCTTCTGTTCTTTCCCTCAGCATAATTTTCAAAGTAATTTTATTGGGAATGACTTCAATTTCTGAAGATTCAGAGATATCGATGGTTTTTATTGGGGATACTAGAGCTTGCTGCTGTGAGATTAAGGGTTGAAACAATGCAAAACTTCCAATTGCAATGTAAATTTTTAAACTATTTTTCATCTGTTCACAATTATATAATTCTATATACGAATGACTGTTCAAAGGTAAATTGCAAATCGACTAAAAAAGAAATATTTTTTACATAATAAATTGATGTATATAAGCAAATTAGTTGTTTACACTTAATTTTTTATTCGTTTACACTTGCAATATCAAATAAAAATACTACCTTTGCATTCCGTTTTACGATGACCTCGTAGCTCAGCTGGATAGAGCAACTGCCTTCTAAGCAGT
>CAIRMY010000355.1 GCA_903879775.1 uncultured Bacteroidota bacterium | reverse complement strand
ATAGTTTTAAAAAAACAAATTTCAAATGAATTTTTCTGGATCATAACGTTTCCCTCTTCTGTTCATAAAAGCATCTCGAATAGCTCTAAATTTAAATAATAATCTTTCATATTTTTTATCTGAAAAGAATAAAACTTTAGAAGATAAAACAAAGGTTTTCACACTGAAGCAAACAATTTCATTTGATGGTGCTGTACAAAAAGTAAAATGGTCATTTCCTGGTAAAGGAAGTTTACTTGGTAAATTGGGTAAAGGTCGCTATATCACAGAGCTTTGGACACGTGGTTTGTTGCGCCAAAAAAATACTTTTGAACTAGATTAATTAGAATCATCATTAACCGATAAACATAAAAAAAAGAGGCTTCTAAAAAGCCTCTTTTTTTTATGTTTAAAATGAACCGGCGGGTATCATTTTGATCTCCTGTTCATATTTAAGGAGATTATTCTTTACAATGTATGTGACTTGAATCGAGCCAAGTTTTTGAAGTTCACAATACAAAGATAAATTCTGGAAATATTGCATAGTTATCCAACTTGCTTTGTAAGGATATGCTTTCTTACATTTTTTCCGATCAAAAATTTCACCATTGGTTTCTGATATTTGTTCGGCAACTCCATATCGCTTGATTAATTGTTGGAGTTTGCGATTATAGGCATTCTTTGAACTGTCCCAATCTGCTTTATTTAACTTCTCTTTGTTCAATTGATTAGATTCAACAATAACTTTATAAACCAGGTGTGTCATTGGCGTTTGATACAAAATCATATCCACTTTTTCATTATTTAGAATTCCAGTTAACTTGGTTATGTCACCTAGGGTATTGATCTTCTTAAAGCCTAACTTTTCAATGAATGGTAAAATAACTTCATCGGTGGTTCCGATGATGTCATACATTGCAATTCTTTGCGAGAATAGGCTAGTGGATTGTAAAAACAATCCAATAAATGTGATAGCGAAGTATTTGTTGCGCATGAATTTATACATAAAATGAAATTTAAAAGTACTGATTTAAAATGAAAAAGGCAACCCAATTGGTTGCCTTTTTCTGAATGTTTATCGAAATTATTTAGTAGTCTGAGGTTTTAATTCAATATCTGGATTGTATGATTTTCCCATCCATTTATACACCTTTGTTTTCATTCGTTCATTTAGGTAATACATTGAAGGCAAAAGAATTAATGTTAGGAATGTAGCAAAACCAAGACCGAAAATCATTGTCCAGCTCAACGGTCCCCATGTTGCAACACTGTCTCCTCCAAAATAAATATGTGGGTTTAATTCCGTGAATAATGTTACAAAGTCCATGTTTAAGCCAACCGCAAGCGGCACCAACCCTAAAATTGTGGCAGACGCTGTTAACAAAACTGGAGTCATCCTGGTTTTGCCCGCTTCAATTATCGCAGCTTTTAAAGGCATTCCACGTTCTCTCAAATGGTCGGTGAATTCTACAATTAAAATTCCGTTTCTCACTACAATCCCCACCAAGGCTACCACTCCAATTCCTGTCATAATAATTGAGAATCCCATGTCAAACAATGCGAATCCTAAAAGCACGCCCGTAATCGAGAAGAATATTTCAGTTAAGATAATAATTGGTTTAGAAATTGAATTAAACTGAGTCACTAAGATAATAATAATTAATGCAATAGACGACAACAATGCCGTACCTAAGAAAGCACCTGTCTCCTTTTGTTGGGCTTGTTCACCAGTTAATTCTAATTCAATATCGGAAGGTTTGTCGAATTGCCCCATTGCATTTGTAACCGCTTCCACAACTTCATTTGGTTTATATCCTTCTAATACATTTGACGCAAGTGTAATTACACGTTTTTGATTTAAACGTAAAATTCCACCATAAGTATTTGCATATTGAACTGTTGCAACTGATGACAAAGGTACTTGGCGAAGCATGCCACCAGCAACCATATCACGATATGCAATTCGCATGTTTAACAAACTATTTAAATCATTGGTAGAAGTTTTTTCAATTCTAACCATAATTGGGTAGTCATCATTTTCATCTTTAAATTTCGAAGCTTCAGCACCATAAATACTATTGCGAAGCATCATACCAATTTGAGCTGTGCTAATTCCAATTCTATTGGCGCGTTCTCTATCAACTTGAATAATTAGTTCAGGCTTTGAGCTTACAAAGTCAGATTTTAGTTCTTCAACACCAGGAATGTTTTTGTCATCTAAATATCTCTTTAGTTTTTGAGATGTACTCACAAGTGTATTAAAATCATCTCCGCGAATTTCAATGTTGACTGCTTTACCTACAGGCGGGCCATTTGTTTCTTGTTCAACTGTAATTTCAACACCAGCAAACCCCGTCATTACATTGCGTATAGAATCTAATATAGGTCGGGTTGATTTACCATGTCTTTTTTCAAATTCAGTAAATGCAACTGTTATCTTGCCTTTGTTAGAACTCACCGATCTATCTCCACTATTGGGGTCGGTTGCGCCAACAGCAACGTTAGAAATAACACCTTCAACAATACTTCTGTTGTTGTTTTTTTCTAAAACTGCAAAAACTTTTTTCTCAGCCATTTTTACAATACTATCCGTAAATTTAGCATTTGTACCTGCAGGAAGTGTCAAATACACATATGTAAAATTGGGATCACCTTGAGGGAAGAATACAACTTTTGGTTTACGGATACCCGTAATAATAAAGCTAAAAATAAGTAAAGCAAATGTAGCTGTTAAAATTCCAAGTGCTCTTTTGCCTGTTAATGACCATGCAACCAATTTGCTATATTTATTTTGAACTTTTGGCCAACCATGATTTTGGAATTTGAAAATCATATCTGCAAGCACAAAATGATGCAAAACAAAAATTAGATAAAACAATACAATGAGGTTTCCTAATCCAATTCCACCTGCTAAATAACCTAAGATTGCAACAATACCAAAGATGATGGTTTTGCGTTTAATGCTCTTTTTAGGCAATGGTTTGTTAGGATCGTGATCTTCTTTATCCATAAAATCAACGGCAAACACTGGATTGATTATATATGCAACCAACAAAGAGGCTAGGAGCGTAATGATTAATGTTACTGGTAGGAAAAACATGAATTTGCCTACAATACCTTTCCAAAATGCCAAAGGAATGAAAGGAGCCAAAGTTGTTAATGTTCCAGATAAAACTGGTAAGAATACTTCTCCAGCTGCTTTTTTAGCGGCTTCTACAATTGGCAAATGTTCAGTGTGTAAAATCCTGTGGGTATTTTCAACCACTACAATTGCGTCATCTACAACAATTCCCAATGCCAATAAGAATGAGAATAAAACAATAAAGTTCAAACTAAATCCAATCATGGGCATCACTAAAAATGCAATAAAACATGATAATGGCACCGACAATCCAACGAAGATGGCGTTGGTAGCACCCATGAAAAACATCAATATGATTGTTACCAGAATAAATCCTATGATAATTGTATTGATCAAATCATGAACGGTGGTTCTGGTTTGTGTACTTTGATCTCCGGTGAAAACGACACCTAAATCTTTAGGATATGAACCAATTTTTTGCAAATCTGCAATGATTGCGCGACAAGAATCACTCGCAGCAATTAAATTTTCACCAGTACGTTTAACAATATTTAAAGTAATTACATTTTTACCCTCTAAGCGAGCGTAACTCTCTTTTTCCTTAAATCCGTCAGCAATTGTAGCAATGTCTTTTAAATATAATGTGGCTCCTGTATTGCTTCGAATAACCATGTTTTCAATGGCCAATTTATCTTTAAATTCACCACTTACACTCAATGAGCGTTGCATTTTATCAATGTCAATATTTCCACCTGAAATGCGCATGTTCTCATATTGAATTGAACGGGAAACGTCGTCAATAGTAACACCTGCCGCAGACATTCTCTCCAGATTCAGATTTACTTGGATTTCACGATCCAATGCTCCCACAATATCAACACGGGTAATACTCGGTAAAGATTCAATTTTATCTTTTGCAATTTCCGCGAACTGCTTTAATTGTTGCAATCCATAATTACCATTAATGTTGATGTATAAAATAGGCATATCGCTAAAGTTCACCTCCATGACAGTAGGGTCAGTTTTCAAATCGGTTGGTAGCTCACTCTTTGCTTTATCAACTTCATCTTTCACTTTTTTCTTGGCCTGGTCAACTTTTACATCGGTATCAAATTCAACAGTAATAATACTGAAATCCTGAATTGATTGACTTTTAAGCTTTTTTACACCGCTTATTGATTTTATTTTCTTTTCAATTGGTTTGGTAATCAAATTTTCAATGTCTTTTGGAGAAGAACCAGGATAAATGGTTTGTACAAAAATTGTTGGTATAACGATATCTGGGAATCTTTCCTTTGGCAATTTATTGTAAGAAAAAATACCCGCAAACGTAATGAACAATGTTAAAATATAGATACTTGTTTTGTTATCTATACTCCAACTCGTTGGTTTAAATTCTTTGAATTTACTCATTATCGCTTTTTATTTAGTAGGGACATTTGTAGGTTTTACAACTTGCCCTGTTGTTAATTCTTGGAAACCATTCACAATAATTGTCTCATTTTCTTCAATACCAGAAAGAACTTCAGTTAAATCTTGATTCGCTTTCCCGATTACAATGTTTCTTTTTTCAGCAATTGTTTTCTTATTTTCTATTTTCGCAATCATGATAAATGTTTCATTCTCATTTCTTTGAATTGCATTTGATGGTACTACGAGAGCTTTGGGATTTACGTAATCTTCTATATTTAATTTGGCAACCATATTTGGCTTTACATCTTTTATGCCATTCATTTTGACTTCAACTCTGAAGGTCCTATTCAATGGATCAATGAAATTTGAAGCAAATGTAACTTTTGCTTTTATGGTTTGATTGATATCCGGTAATTCAACAGTCACGATGTCACCTACCGATACTTTATCGGCATATGCTTCAGAAATATTTGCTACAACTTTGATAGATGACATATTCACAACTTTAAAAATAGGCATTCCTGGCGCTGTTATTTGTCCGATTTTAACATCTACTGCCTCAATTGTTCCATTAATTGGAGATTTTACATTGTACATGTCTATGTTGTTATTCAAAGTGCTTAAGCTCTTTTCAAGGGCATCTTTTTGATTTTTAGCAGATAAATATTGGATCTCTGTTCCTACACCTTTTTCCCACAACCTTCTTTGTTTTTCATAAACAGTTGTTGCGAATGCTACTTGTTGCTCTAATTCCAGCTTTCCTTTTAGTGCAGATGAGTTGTCTAAGGAAGCTAATATTTGACCTTTACTCACTCTGCTGCCAACTTCAATATTGATGTTCATCACTGTGCCAGGTACTTTTGCTGTGGCAATGGTACTTTGATCGGCATCAATGGTACCTTCAACCTTTAAATCACTCGAAAATGCTTGTT
>CAIRMY010000354.1 GCA_903879775.1 uncultured Bacteroidota bacterium | reverse complement strand
GTTTTAAATAATAATCAAAACGCCTATAAGCTATAAAAATACTCAAAAAACTAATCTTATTTAAAATTTAGTTCAACCGCAAGGAAGGAGTATTATTATGGCAACGACAATGATTACAGATGGTGTATTGATTAAGCACTACATCGAAGGCAACCAAGGTTCATTTGAAACTTTGTTAAAACGACATAAGAACCGTATTTTCTCTAGTATTTATGCTCTAGTTGGAGATAGATATATAGCTGAGGATATCTTCCAGGAGACATTCATTAAAATCATTCATTCCATTCGTGCTGGTCGTTACAATCATGAAGATAAATTCTTGCCATGGGCTATGAGAATTTCTCGCAACATGTGTATCGATTCTATTCGTCAACGCAAACGTTTACCCATTGTTGTAGATAGTGAAGGCAACGATATTTTAAACAATATCGGGATTTTCGAGAAAAGCCAAGAGGAATTGCATATTCACACCGACGAAATGAGTATGTTGCGCAAATGGATCTGGGAACTTCCTGAAGAACAAAGAGAAGTGTTGGTTTTGAGAAACTATGCCGATTTATCTTTCAAAGAAATTGCCGCTGTAACCAACACAAATATTAACACTTGCATTGGCAGAATGCACTACGCTCTGATTAATATCAGAAAAATGATGCAAAAAAACTCTGTTAAAGTAAAATAAATTATCATGTCTGACGTTATTATGGAAAGTAACGTCAGGCTTATGATTAAAAACATTACAAAAACTGATCTCATTCATTACCATTACAACGAATGCTCTGAGAGTGTTAAATTTTTGATTGAAAACAACTTAGACTCCAATCCTAGTTGGAGAGATTATTTAAATCACCTCGATTTAATCAACCAGGCATTCGAAAATCTGACAGCCCCAAACACTACAAGTTTGAACATTATTTTAGAGGAAAGTGCAACAACTGAGCAACATTCTTTTTAAAAATAAAAAATAATATATTGTTGTGCATTCTTATTTTTGCACAATGGACAATATTCCTAAGCTCGATTTATCTGATTTTATTTCTGATAATTCCACACTTAAATCTAAATTCATTTCCGACTTAGGTCATGCATATGAAGAAATTGGCTTTGTTGCAATTCGCAATCACGGTATACCTCAGAGTGATTTAAATGCATTATATTCAAATGTTAAGGATTTCTTCAATCTCGACACCGAGATTAAATTAAAATACGACGACACCGCCGGAGGTGGCCAAAGAGGTTATACCGGTTTCGGCAAGGAACACGCAAAGAACAGAAATACAGGCGATTTAAAGGAATTTTGGCACTTTGGTCAATTCATTGATCCATCAGATACAAATCCCCCCAAATTACCAAACAATAAAACAGTTGCTGAGATATCGGATTTTAATCTTTTCGGTGAAAAAATTTACAAAGCGCTAGAAAATACAGGAGTGCAAATGCTGAGAGCCATTGCCTTGTATTTGAATTTAGATGAAAATTACTTTGATCAAAAAGTTTGGAATGGAAATAGCATTCTCAGGGCAATTCACTACCCTCCCATTACTGAAGATCCCAAAGATGCAATTCGGGCTGGTGAGCATGAAGATATAAACTTAATCACATTGTTGGTTGGTGCAAGTGCAGATGGCCTTGAGGTATTAAATAAACAAGGGAAATACATTGCCGTTACGGAAGTGGAAAACCATATCGTGATAAATGTTGGTGATATGTTACAACGCTTAACAAACAATAAATTAAAAAGCACCACACATCGGGTGGTAAATCCGTCAGAAGAAAAATGGCATGAACCTAGATTTAGCATTCCCTTCTTTTTACACCCTAGACCTGAGGTTCGTTTAGATTGTTTAGAAAATTGCATTGATGAAAACAATCCTAAACAATATGAAGATTGCAGTGCCAATGAATTTTTAATTCAAAGGCTCACAGAAATTGGTCTGATTTAACTATACGAACAG
>CAIRMY010000353.1 GCA_903879775.1 uncultured Bacteroidota bacterium | reverse complement strand
CATATTGAATAGAATCGGTAGAATATTTTATTTGCTTAATTACACTGCCAGAATCTGTTGTGAAAACATTGTTTGAAGGCTTGTTCAACTCAGCATTTTCAACCACTGCGTTCTTGCGAATATTTACCGTGTTGATCGCATTTAGAGCATCTTTAGGCTTTTCAACAACCTTTACGCTATCAACAAACCATGCATGTCCTAATGGATTCAATCGAGGGAAACCTTCTTCTTTACCAGATTTTTGATCTCTCGACAAAACATACTTGCAATTCAACATATCCAATGCATTGTTTTTTGTGATGAAATCACCAGAAAGTTGACCACCATTTGGCGTGATGCAATAAGAAATAACGTCTTGGTAACGACTTAATTTAGCAGGATGGTAACCCCCAATATTCTTATGGAATGGTGCCGCATGATTGTCGTTAAATGGATTGTATCGCAAATCAAAAACCCTTGCGCCTTCTTTATTGTCTTTCATCACCATTTCATCGTATTGAGTTGGTACAATTGCAGATTCTTCTTCTTTATCTTGCCAGTTGCTTTCGTTTAAATAACGTTGTGACACAGATACCATATCCAACGTAATTGCCACCAATAAAATGATGGAAATCACCGTTGGCTTCAGTTGTTTTTTCACTGCACCATAAATCATAGCAAACGCCAATGCCACAAATCCAAAGGTTCTCCAAATGTCCCCCCAAACCAATTTGTCTCTCATCGATTTCACAACATCAACGGCTGCTTGACCAGAAGACTTCATGATTTCTTTGTCAGACAAGCCAGCCATGTCAGAATTTACGGTTCCCAAAATGACTACTCCCAACAACGAAGCGGCAACAATGGCGGCTGATTTAATTGTTTTATTTGAAAAGTCAGCATTAAAATTAGCCGTCATGATTTGATACAAACCAAACAAGCCGAAGAATGGAACCACCACTTGTGCAATCACCAACGTCATCATTGGCGTTCTAAATTTGTTGTAATAAGGCAAATATTCGAACAACCATTCGTTGATGAAGAAGTTTCTTCCCCACGACATCATGATTGAAACCAAGAATGTGATTAAACTAAACCACATTAATTTATACATGAATTGCGCTGACGCATTTTCAGGGTCGTTTTTCTTCCATTGGAAAGCAAAAACCACAGCAAACACAAATAAAAACATCATGATTGCCCCCATGTAAACCGGACCGCTGGTAAATTGTAAATCACCGAAATAAATAGGCAAGCGCTCTGCACCAAATTCGTTTTCTGGAACTGGTTCATCTGAGCTACCGCCTTTATAACGAGGCACCAACAATGTAAATGTTTCATCAATACCATAACTCCAACTAAATGCATATTCAATATCCAAACCTTTTGCATTCACCGTTTCTTTCGGGCCACCGTTAGGTACTTCGCTTGCAACAGCTGAACCCCCACGCATGGTGGCTTTTGAATATTGCATGGTATCTTGAATTTTACCTATGCAACTCAAAACGCCTATCAAAGAAACCGCGATTGTAATTCCAAGTATTTTAACATACTCGCCAAGTGTTTTCTTTTGAATGCTATTGACCAATTCCACAACCAAATAAATGGCCATGATAATGCCTGTATAATATGCAATTTGGTAATGGAAGTAGTTGATAACCATTGCGAAGAACAATCCCAATGTCATGCCACCCCACAAATATTTTCGTTGTGAGAGCATGATTAATCCTGCAACCACACCTGGCATCACCGACATTGCCAACACCTTCGTTACGTGCCCAGCTTCATAACTCGAAATGCTGAAGGTCATAAAGGCATAACCCACTGCACCAGCGGCAGCCAACCATTGGTCAACTTTCACAGAGCGCAAGAGCACAAACATGCTCAACATGCTTAAGAACAAAATTGTAAATGGCGATTTTACGATACCAAAAGCCTCTAAAACCCTATATTTCAAAAGTAAACTTCCTTGAGGGATACCTGAAATTAAGTTACTTGGCATTCCTGAAAATACCCTGTCGTTCCAATTTGGAAAAATTCCTGTATTTGCTTTAATTGAATCTGCAACTGAAACCATCAGTTTCACCTGTTGCATATCACCTTGCTTCAGCACTTTTCCATCCATTGCTGGACTAAAATACCACATAGAAATGACCCAAAATCCTAGCAGGAACAACATAAAAATTCCAGCTTTCTTTAAAAATACTTTATTGATATCCATAAAATCAGTTGGGCGAATTTCAACAATTTTTTTGATTATTCTAACTTATGTCATTCATTTTTATCATACAAGCCATTATTCTCATTAATTATTGATGTCAATTACCCGACATTCCTTTCTAAACCTTAAGAAAATACATAAATTTGCAATTCATATGAGTCATCGTGATACCGTGGTTTTTGATTTAATTCAACAAGAATTAGAGCGTCAGCAAGAAGGAATTGAACTTATTGCAAGTGAAAATTTTGTAAGCCAACAAGTTATGGACGCCATGGGCAGCGTACTCACCAATAAATATGCCGAAGGTTTACCCAATAAAAGGTACTATGGAGGCTGTCAAATTGTTGATCAAATTGAACAACTTGCCATCGATCGACTCAAACAACTTTTCGGCGTTCAATGGGCCAATGTCCAGCCACATTCTGGTGCACAGGCAAATGCCGCTGTGATGCTCGGAATTCTTAAACCCGGCGACAAAATATTAGGGTTTGATTTGAGTCATGGGGGACATTTAACCCATGGTTCTCCCGTCAACTTTTCAGGAAAACTTTACACACCAAGTTTCTACGGTGTAGAAAAAGAAACTGGACTCATTAATTATCAACACGTTGAAGAAATTGCAAAACTCGAAAAACCAAAATTAATGATTTGTGGTGCCTCGAGTTATTCAAGAGATTGGGACTACCAAAAATTACGTCAAATTGCCGATTCTGTTGGTGCTTTGCTCCTTGCAGATATTTCGCATCCAGCAGGACTTATTGCCAAAGGGTTATTGAACAACCCCGTTCCTCATTGCCATATCATTACTTCTACAACACATAAAACCCTTAGAGGTCCTAGAGGTGGTATCATCATGATGGGACAAGATTTTCCTAATCCTTGGGGAGAAACGACCCCTAAAGGAGAAATCAAAATGATGAGCGCAATTCTTGATAGTGCCGTTTTTCCGGGTACTCAGGGCGGTCCTCTTGAACATGTCATTGCGGCAAAAGCGATTGCTTTTGGAGAAGCACTTTCCAATGAATTCACCCAATATGGCTCACAAGTCATAGCAAATGCCAAAGCACTTGCAAATGCAATGGTCAAGAAAGGATACTCAGTTATATCTGGGGGAACCGACAATCACCTGATGCTCATTGATTTAAGAACAAAATCCGACGAACTCACAGGAAAACTCGCTGAAAATACTTTGGTTAAATGCGATATCACCATCAATAAAAATACCGTTCCTTTCGAAACCAGAAGTCCATTTGTAACCTCCGGTATGCGCCTTGGAACACCATCAATAACTTCACGCGGTATGACAGAAGAACATATGGAAATCATTGCCGAACTCATTGATAAAGCACTCACAAATCATTCAGACGAAAACGTTTTGAACGAAGTTAAATTGTCGGTGCAACAATTAATGAAACAGTTTCCACTGTACGCTTAATCCTACAAATAAATTAAGCCGAATTGCTTCGGTTTAGGTATTGCACACTCTTTAGGATACATCCTAACGCAAATACACATTGCGTAGCCAAACATCCCCAAGCTGCACCCAATGCACCGAGTTGTGGTATCAAAACAAAATTGATTGTAATGTTCAACACCATGCATCCAATGGCCATAAATGCCAGCCATTTCATTTGTCCCAAGGCCGTTACAAAAGTTCCAAACACATGTATGAGCGCCATTGGTAAAAAGGATGTCATTAAAATTCCGAAAATCTTAGTGGCATAAACCAACTCAGCTGGATTTGAATACCCAGATTTGTAGATAAAATTCAGGATAAAATTTCCTCCAAAAATGGCCACCAAAGAAGCAGTGATTCCAATAGATAAGACCACCAGTGTTGCAATTTTCAAGATGCCTTTAACATTTTCATTGTTTGCAATTTTCCGGGTAAACATTGGTAAAAGTTGGGTGCTTAAAAGGGTGCTAAAAATAAGCGCAGCATCGAGTAAGCGATAACTTTGAGCATAAATCCCGGCCTGATAATATCCCTCCGAAATAGGCTTTAAATATGTGGTTAAACCATCTACAGAATATTGGCGAATCATTAAGGCGTCAACACGCGTAAAAACGCTCATTGCAAATGCCATCACGGCAAACCATCCAACCTTCTGAATCCAATTTTTAAGGGTTTCATTTTCGAGGGACAAAGTAGCCGTGTAATCGGTTGGAGGCTCAGCATTATCTGTCCTTTTCACTAAAATTATCCCCAGAATAACCGCAAGAAAATAACCGCAAGTTTG
>CAIRMY010000352.1 GCA_903879775.1 uncultured Bacteroidota bacterium | reverse complement strand
GAAGTGCACCAACATGAATATAACGAATTAAAGTCAGATTTGCAAGTTGGCAATTCGGAGTTCTTGGTTTGGGACATTATGTCGAAGGGATTTACACCTGTTTGCGACCGTTTGTTAAGTTTTGAGGTGATAGAACATTTGCCGGAAGAGGTTGGCGTTAAGAACTATGCAGAATCGGTTAGATCGGGCGCTTTGTGTGCAATTTCGGTTCCGAATAAATGGTGGATTTTTGAAACACATGGTGCAAGTTTGCCTTTATTGCCTTGGAACAGGGTTCCTTTGTTTTCTTGGCTCCCTAAATTTTTGCATGAGCGTTGGGCTCTTGCTAGAATTTATACCAAAGGAAGAATCAAGAAACTGATGGAAGATTCAGGATTTGAAGTCCTAGAAATGCACTATGTAATGGCACCAATGGATGTTGTAAAATGGAAACCTTTACAACAGTTTTTAAGAAAATACATTTTTAATTCCGACACAACAAAAATACCATTTAAAGCAGTGAGCATTATGGTGTTTTGTAAAAAGAAATAATTTATGAGAAAATACAATATATTAATCGTTTCTGCATTTGCCATTGGCAATTTGTGGGCACAAAAGAAACCAGCACAAGATTGGTTTTTTGGAGAACCATGTAAGAAAAACATGGGAATTTCGGTGAATGATGCATACAATTCTCCGCAAGGTAAACTTCCCTCAAAAACAGTAGTAGTTGCTGTAATTGATGGTGGTACAGATGTGAATCACGTTGATTTGAAAGATGTGATTTGGGTGAACTCGAAAGAAATTGCCGGCAATGGAATTGACGACGATAAAAACGGTTATGTC
Organism: uncultured Bacteroidota bacterium; assembly: GCA_903879775.1. Taxonomy (GTDB): domain Bacteria; phylum Bacteroidota; class Bacteroidia; order NS11-12g; family UBA955; genus VMCP01. The sequence continues at coordinate 25,190 of CAIRMY010000352.1, read as the reverse complement.
GATGATATCAACGGTTGGAATTTCATTGGCGGTGCCGATGGTTCAATGGTTGGTGCCGACAATCTTGAAAAAGTGAGACTTTTCAAAAAACTCGACGATAAATACAAAGATGTTAAACCTGAAGACGTAAATGGCGATAATCCAGAGTACAATAAATATCAAATGTGGAAAATGGAAATCAACCAAGAACGTGAAGCTTATGGCAACATTTACAAACAATTAAAACCTGTGTACGATGCATTGAATGGCATAAAAAAAGGCACTGGCAAAGACAACCCAACTACGGCTGAAATTGAAGCGATGAAAAGCAATGACATGGTTTTAAACATGATCAAAGGCAAAATTATTGAAATCATGACCAAAGAAAATAAAAGGGATTTTGCCAATTTGTACAGTGAAATTGCTGAACAATTTCAACAAGTTGACGTAAGAGCAAATTTCCAAAACAATCCTGATTTCGATTCTCGTAAAATCGTTGGCGATAACTATGCAAATTCTTCTGAACGCTATTATGGTAACAACAACGTTGTTGGTCCTGATGCGTCTCACGGAACCCACGTTGCAGGGATCATTGCGGGAACTCGCAACAATAATATTGGGATGAATGGTATTGCCGATAACGTGAAAATTATGGTTGTACGTGTGGTGCCTGATGGCGACGAACGCGATAAAGACGTTGCAAATGGCATTCGTTATGCGGTTGACAATGGCGCTCAAATTATCAATATGAGTTTTGGAAAAGCATTTAGCTGGGATAAAAACATTGTAGATAGCGCAGTGGCTTATGCTGAATCTAAAAACGTATTGTTGGTTCATGCGGCGGGTAACGATGGCGAAAACAACGATTTCGAATCGAATTACCCGAACGATTCATTGTGGGGCGGTCAAAAATTTGCTGCAAACTGGATTGAAATTGGCGCAAGTCAACCAAAGAGAAAAATGTTGGCAACAAGCTTCAGTAATTACGGTAAAAACAATGTAGATCTATTTTCTCCTGGTCAAGACATTTACAGCACAATTCCTGGCGATAAATATGCATATTTCAACGGAACAAGTATGGCTGCGCCTGCTGCTGCGGGTGTTGCTGCATTGGTTTGGAGTCGTTTTCCAAATTTAACAGCGGTTCAATTGAAGCAAATTTTGATGGAATCTTCTGTGAAAGTAGACAAGAAAGTGATTTTGCCTGGTACTAAAAAAGACAAGGTAAACTTCAAAGATATTTCAGTTTCTGGCGGATTGATTAACGCTAAAAACGCCCTTGAAATGGCGAGTCAAATGAAGTAATTATTTCAAGAAAGAAGTTAATTCTCTATAGAAACGGCCCGATGGGAATCCCATGACGTTAAAATAACATCCGTTGATGCCTTTAACGCCCAAGTAACCCATCCAGTCTTGAATGCCATAACTGCCAGCTTTATCAAAAGGCTGGCAGTTTTGTATATAGGCGTTTATTTCGTCTGGGGTTAAGTCGTAAAATTCGACTTCCGTTGCATCAGAAAACACATGCGTTTTTTCATCATTTTTAATGCAAACACCCGTGTAAACGGTATGTTTTTTGCCGCTTAACAAACTGAGCATTTCAAATGCGTGGTCGTGATTTTCTGGTTTATTCAAGACCAAATGATCGATGCACACAATGGTGTCGGCGGTGACCAAAATTTTATTTTCTAGGGGTTGGGTGTAATGTTGAGCCTTATGCAAAGCCAAATATTCGCACACTTCATTGTTTTTTAATTCGGAGGGATAGTTTTCTTCCGCGTCAATAGAAACAACTTCGAAATCGAAATGACACATCGAAAGAATTTCTTGTCTTCTTGGAGATTTAGAAGCGAGTAGAATTTTAGGAAATTGCATAATTACCACAAAGGTATTTTAGGTATAAAAAACAGATGAGTTTGGCAATTTGTATCTTATGCAAAGTTAGGCGCAACCACTAAGTCTTTGGTTCCGTGACTGTAGTCGTAGAATCCACGGCCACTTTTTACACCCAAATCGCCAGAGGTAACCATATTGATGAGCAATGGAGAAGGGGCGTATTTAGGGTTGCCAAAACCGTCGTGAAGCACATTCAAAATTGCAAGACACACGTCAAGTCCAATGAAATCTGCAAGTTGCAATGGTCCCATTGGGTGAGCCATACCCAATTTCATGATGGTGTCAATTTCTGAAACGCCAGCAACACCTTCGTGAAGGCTGCAAATGGCTTCATTGATCATTGGCATTAGCACTCTGTTTGCAATAAATCCAGGATAATCTTGGGTTAACGCAGGCACTTTCCCTAAATTCTTAGAAAGTTCAATGATATTGTTGGTCACCGATTTGTCGGTTTTAAATCCTTCAATCACTTCAACTAATTTCATCACTGGAACAGGGTTCATGAAGTGCATACCAATGACTTTGGTAGGGCGAGATGTTACAGAAGCAATTTTAGTGATAGAAATAGAGGAAGTATTGCTTGCTAAAACGCAATGAGCAGGTGTAAGTGCGTCGAGTTGTTTGAAAATATTTAATTTAATTTCAACGTTTTCGGTGGCAGCTTCAATCACTAAATCGGCATTGGCAACACCATCGGCAAGAAGGGTATAGCATTTAATGTTGCCTAAAGCAGCATTTTTATCGTCTTCTGTTAAGGTACCTTTGGCAATTTGACGATCCATATTTTTTGTGATCGTGCTGATTGCTTTGTCGAGCATATCTTGTTTAACATCAATCAAATTCACGGCATAACCGTTTTGAGCAAACACGTGTACAATGCCATTTCCCATTGTTCCACCACCAATAACTGCAATTTGTTTCATTGGGTGCAAATTTAGAAAGAAATTGTGTGTTGACAAGCGGTCATAAATGAATTATCTTTGTGTCCCCAATTTAGGGGAATTACGTTCGTATGAAATTATCTCAGTTTAAATTTGAGTTGCCTGAAGAGCTTATAGCACAGGAACCGTTAAAAACCCGCCACGATAGTCGCTTGCTGGTTGTTCACAGCAAAGAAAGAAGAATAGAACATCGTAGATTTCACGATATTCTTGACATTTTCGACGAAGGGGATGTGTTTGTAGTAAACAATACAAAAGTGTTTACTGCGAGAATGTACGGACAAAAAGAAAAGACCGGCGCACAAATCGAAGTTTTCTTGTTGCGTGAATTAAACCATGAATTGCGTTTGTGGGATGTTCTCGTTGATCCTGCCCGTAAAATTAGGGTTGGTAACAAATTATATTTCGGCGACGACGATCTGGTTGCTGAAGTGGTAGACAACACCACCAGCAGAGGTAGAACCATCCGTTTCTTATTTGATGGCGACGATGAGGCCTTTGATAAAGTGATTAAGAAACTTGGTGAAACTCCAATTCCTAAATATATCACCCGTTCTGTAAAAGAAGAAGATGAGCTTTGGTATCAGTCGTTGTTTGCGAAGCACGTAGGTGCGGTTGCAGCTCCTGCTGCTCAGTTGCATTTAACCCGTGAATTGTTGATGCGTTTAGACATTAAAGGGGTGAACTTCGCTGAGGTTACATTGCATTTAGGTTTGGGTGCTTTCAGAGAAGTTGAGGTTGAGGATTTAACCAAACATAAAATGGATAGCGAGTATTACAAGATTACCCAAGATACTTGTGATACTGTAAACAATGCAATTACCAATAAGCACCGTGTGGTGGCAGTTGGTGGCAGTGTAATGCGTGTTATGGAAACGAGTGTGAGTTCTATGAAAACATTGAATCCTAGTGAAGGATGGACCGACAAATTTTTGTTCCCTCCTCATGAATTTAACATCGCAAATGCATTCATTACAAATTTACATCAACCAGAATCTCCCTTATACATGATGGCTTGTGCCTACACAGACCATGCATTTATGGCTGAGGTTTACCAAGAAGCCATTAAAGAAAAATACCGTTTCTTATGCTATGGTGATGCCATGTTGATTTTATAATTATTTTCAAATCATATCAAAGAAAAGGAGGCCTGAAAGCCTCCTTTTTTGTTATATCTCAATGCTTTAAAAAGCATTCAGTGACACACCTATGGTAAATCCAAGGCGATTGTGGTTTTAGGAAGTTTGGTTTTTTTATAGGCTTAAATTTTATACAAAATTGAGGCAAGCCGTTGAGAATGTCATTGCGAAAAATGCAACGAATGAAATAAGAATTTGCAGTTTTGCGAAATTGTAAATTAAAGTTTTTTCATGAGGATATCGATGATGTTATTTTGTTTCTCGACGAGTTCATTTAGTGATTTAATTTGATCGGCAAGAAACTGTCGTTCCTCTTTATTTAAACTATAATTATTGACATTGCCATTTGGCGCTGAGTTAGACATTGTATTGATATTGAAAACGATATTTTCATCGAACTGCATGATATCGAGTGCATTCACACCAAGAATTTCTGCAATTTCTTCTAATCTTTTGATATTGAGGGATGTTTCACCGCGTTCAATTTTACCATAACCGTTGGTTGTAAGTCCTAATTGTTTGGCAACAGATTCTTGTTTGATACCTTTAATTTCTCGAATTTTTCGAAGGTTATCTCCAATTTTCTGGTATTTCTGCGACGTATCCATCAAAATAGTATTAAAAGTGTAAAGATACACACTAATAGGAACATTTTACAAACTATGAATTTTTTTGGTTGGGTTAATTTTGAACCTAGAAATGAGCATAATTGAAAATCAGCGATTTTACAGATCAATTCAAACTGATTGACCACCTAAACTCATATAAAAACAGATTGCAACCTTAGGAAAACACGTGAAATCATGAAGAAACTATTATTCACTTTAATTGCAATTTTTACGATTAATTTATTACTAGCACAAGATTATAGAAATAGCTTGTCTATTGGATTTGGGGCATCTTCGCCATTGGGTGAATTTGGTTCAAGAGATGTCAATAAAGCAACATCGGGAGCTGCTGTCCCTGGAACTAGTTTTAATATTCAAGCCAAAGGATTTTATAGCAATCATTTTGGAGTTTTTTCTTCGTTTAATTATCAATCAAATCTTTTGGATTATGACGTAACGAGAATGGTTGTTCCCCCTGGTTCGAATTATTATGTAAAATCTGATGATTGGGTTTTATTAGGGACATTGGTTGGTTTAATTTATGAATACAAAACCAAAGACAATACGTTTGTTCATCCCAAAATTGGTATAGGATTTCTAGATGCTTATACCCCGGAGATTCAAGTTTTGTCTGGTTACACTCCAATTGCCACAAGCAAATCAGCAAATGCAAAAACTGTTTGTGGAATTGCTGGATTTGATGTTGGTTGGGATTACCAAAAATTAAGAATTCAATGTCATTACGATTTTCTTTTTGCTAAACCATCGTTTAGTCAAATTACTTACGATCAATACAATTATCCAACTGCGACAACTACCTTTTCTCAGAATATGGTGACCCAAAATATTATGCTTTCATTGGGCATTCGATTAAAATAATTTAAATAAATAATCTAATGATGATATTCGAATCACCGCGGCAACCATCAATGGCTTTTTGAGTTCATCCTACACAACTATAGATACATTTTTGTATTCTTAAGCGGATGGAATCAGTTGTACATTAACAAAAAAGAATTAATTAGAATAAACCCCAAATACCCGAAACCAAAAAGAGGTTGCTTTTGCAACCTCTTTTTTTTGTGCCCAGTACTGGATTCGAACCAGCACATTCTTTCGAACTCCACCCCCTCAAGATGGCGTGTCTACCAATTTCACCAACTGGGCAATTTTACTGCAAATATAATAAAAAAGATAAGAAGGTTTATATAAGTTTATGAGGTTTATAAAGGTTTATATTGGTTTACTTCCGATAAAACCACCCCGGTAACATCCACTGTAACAACCCAAACAATGCAATGGGCATTACCCCAAAGTAAAATAGCACTTGCTGAGAACTTTGCAAAATCTCCATTGGAATTGTGAAATACCCAATTAAACCGCCAAATAACATTCCGCCCAAATGTCCCTCATGAGAAATGCGATTTCTGTCAGGCGTTTGCGTCAATACAATAGACCCTAAGCTGAAAATGATTCCGAAAATCCATGCAGGTATCATCACCGGCAATAACAACAATCCAATTTTCATTTGTGGATACCAAAGCATGGCCGACATCAATACGCCGCTCACGCCGCCAGAAGCACCAATTGCTTGATAATTAGCCACTTTTCTGCGGAGTAAGAGCGACAAAAGCGAACCTCCAGCAACCGACAAAATGAAGATTGAAAGCATCAGCCATGTGCCTAAAACGTCTTCAATGATGGGACCAAAAAAGTACAATCCCAACAAATTCATGCCTAAATGAATGAACCCCGCGTGAACCAATCCCACAGAAAAAATCCGGTAATATTCATGGTTTTTGCGAATTCTTTCGCTGCTAAAAATGAGTTTATCGGTGAGATTTTCGTTCCCCATGCTTCCAAAAAACACAAGTATGAGCAATGCAATGATGCCATAAGTGGCAGGAAATTCAATGTGTATTTGGTTCATTTTTAGAGGATTGTTTTAGTACAAAATGGCTTTGCCACTGCCGAGTTCTTTCACAGTGAACTTGTTGAATGTAAATGGCTTGTAATAAACATTGCCGGAATTGTAAATGAAAACTTCAAGTACTTTTTCTGGCGAAATATAAATGTCTTGCTTGGTGAAATGACGGATGTAGGCATCGTCGCATTTGAGTTTCGAAGCGTCAATCCATGATCCTTGCTCACAACTCCAGGAGAAGATCGTTCCACGTCCCTCAAAAAAAATAGGAGCCAAATTGTTGCTTCCACCGTATAAATTTCCGCAGTCGACCTTTATTTTGGCAGGTTTTACCGAATGCATATTGATGGTCAACTGATTGGTAAAAATGGTATCGATACAATTCAATTCGCAAGCGCCTTGAAGGTCTAAGTGATTTAATTTGTGTACGTTAATGGTAATTTTAGGCCGAACATTCAGGTCTCTTGTCCAATTATAAGCGTTCAAATCTTTGATGGTTAAGATGCCGTTTTCGATGCTTGTTGAGATTTTGGCATTCAAGTTTTCAAAGTAATTTATTTCAATGGTTTCGGGCAGATTTGTATCGTTTTTAAGACTCACATAAAACTTTTCGCCCACAGAAATTTGATGAAAGTGGTCTAAAATGCGTTCAATTTTTTGGGGGGACCCAGCATCCTTGTTAAAATCATCGATGTTTGAACACCCCGCGAAAAGTGCAAAACAAAAGAGCGATATTATGGACAGTGCCCGAAACATGTTGATGCAAAGTTGATGAAAGAATTTTACTTTTGTTGTATTCGCATGAAAAAGTTATTGCTGATTTTAGGATTTTGGACAGTTGCGGCATTTGGCCAAGAGAACTCTAATCGTTTTAAGGACGTAGGGGTAAGCGATGGAGAGTTGCCGCCAATGGCACTTGCCAACAGATATATGATTCAAGGGCAATACAAATTAGCCGAAAATATTTACCGTGATGAACTCAATAGAACCGATGTTCCTGCGGTGCGTCAGCAGTTGTGCAATGCCCTTATCATGCAAAAGCAATATTACGAAGCCGACACCATGCTCAGAGGTTTGGTGCTTTTAGACTCAAATGCCGAAGGTAATTATTGGTTTTTGGCTATTAGTGCCGATAGGCAAGAGAAATCTGATGTTGCTTTGATGCTTTACAAAAAGTACATCCGCAAGGCACAGCAACGAATTCAAAATAGTCATTCTGTGGAAACTGAAAACCCGAAGGCTTGGTTGAAAATGGGTTCTATTTTTAGGAGACAAATGCATAATAAAGGCATCAACGATGCTGAATGGGTTGAAATGGTTTACGATTATGAGGTGTATTTGAGAATGAATCCCACCGACCAATTTGCATTTAATTTACAGGAATTTGTAGATCAAGTGAGGTTGAGAAGGCCCGATCCCATGGGTGGAGTATTGGTTTGGGACGAGAAGTAGTAACTTTGCAATGAAATGATGACTGGCAATAAGAGTAAAATCATCAATGATCCGTTACATGGATTTTTGGCTTTACCGAGTGCAATTATATATGATGTAATTCAACATCCTTATTTCCAACGTTTGCGAAGAATTAGGCAGTTGGGAATGAGTGAATGGGTTTATCCTGGTGCAACGCACACGCGGTTTCACCATGCTTTGGGTGCTTTGAATTTGACCATTCAAGCGGTTGAAACGCTTCAAAGAAAAGGGGTTGACATTACAGATGAAGAGAAGGAAGGTGTTTCGTTGGCAATTTTATTGCACGACATAGGACACGGACCTTACAGCCACACGTTGGAACATACGCTCATCCAAGAGGTTCACCACGAGGCAATATCCCTCCAAATCATGGAGCGAATGAACCTTGAATTCAATGGTAAATTAACGGTTGCAATTGAAATTTTTAAAGGAACGTATACCAAAAAACCATTTTTGGGTCAACTCATATCAGGACAATTGGATATGGATAGACTTGATTATCTTTTGAGGGACAGTTTTTATACCGGAGTGAGTGAAGGCATTGTGGGTGCCGACAGGATCATTCACATGCTGAATGTGAAAGACGGCAATTTGGTGGTTGAGGAAAAAGGAATTTACAGCGTAGAGAAATTTTTGGTTGCCCGCAGGTTGATGTACTGGCAGGTTTACCTTCATAAAACTGTGATTGCTGCCGATGCCATGTTGGTTTCTATCTTGCAACGCGCAAGGCAATTGGCCAAGCAAGGATCAACTTTGGGGACATATCATCCGTTGATGCATTTTTTGTTTAAGGACATTCATGCTTCTAATTTTGATGATGAGGCATTGGATTTATTTTTAGCATTGGATGATATTGATATTTTGTCGAGCGTGAAACAATGGCAGTTCCACGAAGATAAAATTTTGAGTATATTGTGTAATCGTTTGTTAAAGAGGCAGTTGCCAAAGATAAAAATTGGTTTGGAGCCAATTGGTACAGACATGTTGAATTTGGTAAGACAGCAGGCGGCAAGCATGTTTGGCATTTCAGAAGAATCGGCTGAAGAATTTTTCATCAAGCGTGGAATATTGGAAAATCACGCTTATAAAACAGAGGGTGGAGGAATTAGAATTTTGAGAAAAGACGGAAGAATACAAGATGTTGCAGAGGCATCAGACAATTATAATTTGGCTGCATTGAAAGAAACGGTAACAAAGTATTTCATGATTTATTGGGAAAAGTAATGTTTAGAAAACCGAATGCGCAAACCGATAAGGTGACGGCTAAAAAACAGCTGGGTCAACATTTTTTAACAGACAAGGGCATTGCTCAACGGATAGGAGAGTTAATGGTTGATGATTTGGAAGGGGTGATGGAAATTGGACCGGGAATGGGGGTGATGACGCAGAGTTTGTATGCGAAGTGGGCGTCGAAATTAACGGTTGTAGAAATTGATAAAGAATCTGTAGAATATTTGGGCAGGCAGGAATGGGCTTTGGATTTAAATATTTTAGAGGGGGATTTTTTAGCGATTCCATATAGTGATTGGCCAACTGGCAATAAAATTGGAATCGTAGGAAATTATCCTTACAACATTTCTACGCAGATTGTATTTCGGATGTTGGAGGGCGATCAGAAGATTTATCAATTTGCTGGAATGTTTCAAAAGGAAGTGGCGAAGCGATATTGTGCTGAACATGGCAACAAAGAATACGGCATCACGAGTGTTATATTACAGGCCTATTACAATTGCAAATATGAATTCACGGTCAATGAGGGATCATTTAATCCGCCACCGAAAGTAAAAAGTGGTGTCATGAATTGTATTTTGAGGGATGATTTGCCGGAGTGTAGTTACAAGAGTTTAAAAATGATTGTGAAGCATGCATTTTCTCAGCGCAGAAAAACTTTGAACAATGCTTTAAAGTCATTAACCAGTTCGCACACAAATTTTGAGATTCCCAAAAAATGGCAAGGTATGAGGGCAGAACAATTGAGTGTTGAAGAATTTAAGGAATTGGCAATTTTTTTTGAAAATTCAACTCATTGATTTATTGTCATTTGTTCGTTGTTTAATCGGAATTTGTAGTAATTTACAAGTAATTTTTAAAAAAACATATAAAAATTCCTGAAAGTAATGGGAGTTATCAGTAAATTTGCCCGACGAAAAACCCTAATTCGGTTTAGAAAAATGAAGCTTAATCTATTTGGAGTTAAAGGTAACTCATTGTTTAAGAAAACGTTATCGGTTTTCTCTATGATGTTAACGCCATTATTTTTAATGGCAGCGGAAGGTGTTGTTGCACCTCCTACAGAGTTTAATCCTATGGCATGGGACTGGTCAAGTATTTTGACATTGGTTTTGGCTATATTGATTGTATTGGTCATTGCCCGTGCTTTTGACATTGGGTCGCTAACAGAAAAAATCACAGGTAAGACCATTGTAAGTTGGAACAATGTGAATGCTTGGGCTGCTATGGTCTTCTTAATTTTGGGATTGATAGGAGTTTGGTACGAAATGGAGTATCATGGAAAATATCTTTTGTTAGGCGATTCTGCATCTGAACATGGTATAACGTTAGATTCAATGTTCTATTGGACATTCGGATTTACATTTTTCGTTTTTATTGTTACAGAGATTTTATTGTTTTATTTCATGTTTAAATACAAATATGATAAGAACCGTAAGGCATTATACTATTTTCACAACAACAAATTAGAAATTATTTGGACAATTGTTCCTGCGGTTGTTTTAACATTTTTGGTGTTAAGAGGTTTTGGAACATGGACAAAAATCACAACAAATATTGATAAAAACAGCGAAGAGATTGAAGTTTTTGCATATCAGTTTGGTTGGAAAGCGAGATACTCAGGTGATGACAAACAATTGGGTGCTTCAAATTTCAATTTTATTTCTGGTTCTAATCCATTAGGAATTGCGGAAGAGAATGCTGTCAATATTTTGGTAGACGAGTTGAAAGTAGAAATTGGCAAATTGGAAGCTCAAAAAGCTGCAATTGAAGATTCTTCTAAAATTTGGAAAATGCAATATGATCGTTTTGTAAGTACGGGTACAGACAGAACATATCCAGATGAGTTTAAAGTTTTAAAAACCAAATACAATGATTTGTTAAGCGGTTCTTATGAGCGTCAATTAGAAAAAGACATCAAACGTAAGAACACTGCGATCAAGAGAATTGCATCTTACAAAAAAGACAAAGAAACATTTAATGGTTCAGCAAAAGACGATAAGGTAACCACTGAAATTGTGATCATTAAAAACAAACCTTACATATTTAAATTTAGAGCAAGGGATGTGATTCATTCAGCTTACATGCCTGATTTCAGAGCTCAAATGAACTGTGTACCAGGTATGCCTACAAGTTTTGCCTTTACGCCAATTAAAACAACGGCTGAAGCGAGAATTTCAAAAAACAATCCTGAGTTTGATTACTATTTGTTTTGTAATAAAATTTGTGGAGCAGCACATTATAATATGAAAATTAAGGTGACTGTGGTTTCAAATGAAGATGAGTACAAAACATGGTTGGCAACACAAACACCGTTTGTAGCGCCTCCAGCAGCAGCTGTGCCAGCAGAAGCGCCAAAAGGTGATTCTATGACAGCTGTTAAAACCGGAACAGTTGTAAAAAATTAAAAAATCTATTTAGAAAGAATATGAGCACAGCAGCTTTACACACAGAGCACGATGCACATGGCCACCATAAGGAGAGCTTCATTAGTAAGTATGTCTTCTCTATGGACCACAAAATGATTTCAAGACAATTCTTGATTACAGGAATTATCATGGGTATCATTGGCATGGGGATGTCGTTATTATTCCGCTTGCAATTGGCTTGGCCAGATGAGCAATTTGGAATTTTAGAAACCTTATTGGGAAAATGGGGTAAAGATGGTAAGCTAGATCCTAACTTCTATATGGGATTGGTAACCATTCACGGTACTATCATGGTATTCTATGTATTAACAGCAGGATTAAGTGGTACTTTTAGTAACTTATTAATTCCATTGCAGTTGGGAGCAAGAGACATGGCATCGCCATTCATGAATATGTTGAGCTATTGGTTCTTCTTCATGTCGTCGGTGGTATTGTTAATATCAGTATTTATTGAAACAGGTCCAGCATCTGCTGGATGGACAGTTTACCCTCCATTGTCTGCACTTGATAAAGCCATGCCAGGTTCTGGTTTGGGTATGACATTGTGGTTGGTTGCAATTGCTTTGTTCATTGTTTCATCATTGTTGGGTGGTATTAACTACATTTCAACAGTCTTGAATATGAGAACAAAAGGAATGAGTATGAACCGCATGCCTTTAACCATTTGGGCGTTCTTCTTTACTGCAATTTTAGGTGTATTGTCTTTCCCAGTATTGTTAGGAGCTGCATTGTTTTTAATCTTCGACAGAAGTTTTGGCACAAGTTTCTATTTGAGCGATATTTATTTAGAGGGAGTTGGTGCATTAGAAAACATTGGTGGTAGCCCAGTTTTGTATCAGCATTTATTCTGGTTCTTAGGTCACCCTGAGGTTTATATCATTTTGATGCCTGCCTTAGGTATTACATCTGAAGTAATTTCAACAAACGCTCGTAAACCAATCTTTGGTTACACCGCCATGGTCATTTCATTGATGGGTATCTCTGTATTGTCGTTCATCGTTTGGGGTCACCATATGTTTATCACTGGTATGAATCCATTTATTGGATCTGTATTTATGATTTTAACCCTAATTATTGCTGTACCATCAGCGGTAAAAGCATTCAACTACTTAACAACCTTGTGGAAAGGAAACTTACGTTTCACACCGGCAATGTTGTTTTCAATAGGATTGGTATCATTCTTTATTTCAGGAGGATTAACAGGTATTTACTTAGGTAATGCGGCTTTGGATATCCAACTGCACGATAGTTACTTTGTTGTAGCGCATTTCCATTTGGTAATGGGTTCTGCTGCAATTTTTGGAATGTTCGCTGGTATTTACCACTGGTTCCCTAAAATGTTTGGAAGAATGATGAACAATACATTAGGGTATTTCCACTTTTGGTTCACATTTATCTCTGCGTATTTGGTATTTTTCCCAATGCACTTCATGGGATTGGCAGGTGTTCCACGCCGTTACTACCAATTTACTTTATTAAAAGAATTTGAAGTATGGGCAGATGTGAATGTAATGATTACCATGGCAGCAATGTTAGGTGGCATTGCTCAATTGTTCTTTCTTTTCAATTTCTTCTACAGTATTTTTAAGGGTAAAAAAGCAGAGCAAAATCCTTGGCAGTCTAACACTTTAGAGTGGAGTACTCCAGTAGAACATTTGCATGGTAACTGGCCTGGTGAAATACCAGCTGTATACCGCGGACCTTATGAGTATTCTCGTCCAGATAGAGAAGAAGATTTCTTCCCTCAATATATCCCTGATGAGAAAGCCCCAGAAACAGCCGCACAAGAAGGTGTTGTTGAACCAGTTGAAACCAAAACAGAAGAAGCTGAAAGCAGTGTATTCTTCGCAGCAATCAAACGTGTGTTTGGATTGAGTTAATAATGAGTCAAATAGATTCTCTTCGAATCATTAAGATATACAGACGAATAGGTTTAATTACCTGTTCGTCTGTTTTTTTATTGTTTCTACTTGGAGGATTGGTGAGGGCCACAGGCAGTGGAATGGGTTGTCCCGATTGGCCAAAATGTTTTGGTTTGTTGGCACCTCCTACCTGCGAATGTGAATTGCCTAATAATTATCAAGAAATATTTAAAGCAAAGCGAGAGAAAAAAGTTGCCAAATTTCTAAAAACACTTCGTGCTTTTGGAATGAATGAAAAGGCGGATTTAATAGCGGCAGATAAAAATTTGTATCTTCAGCATAAATTTGATCCTTTAAAAGCTTGGATTGAATATATAAATCGTTTGTTTGGCGTTTTATCTGGATTATTGGCTGTGTTGATATTGGGATGTTCTTTTGTATATAAGTCATTAAAGCCAACGAGATTATGGGCGGTTTTGGGATTTGTTATGTTGATTTTAAATGCTTGGCTAGGGAGTATTGTGGTCACCACCAATTTACTACCGGGTATTGTTTCTTTGCATTTTTTGCTGGCGTTCCTGTGTTTGTTTGCATTCATTTTAAGTATACAAAAAGTATCTCCTATTTTGTACATACACAATCAAGACTCTCATTTTAATTGGAGACTTTTGTTTTCACTTATTTTCGTGGTGGTTTTATTGGGCACTTGGTCTAGGGAACAAGTCGATATTTTAAAGAATACAAATATTTTATATTTAGATGGAAATGCATCTGGAATGTTGAATTTCACGCAAATGGGAATTGCTTTTGTCATTCATAGATACATTCCTTTGCTTATTTTAATTTGGGCAGCTTACAAATATTATAAGTCGAAATTATTCCATTGGGGTTTTGTTGCAGTGCTTTCATTGCTTCAAATTTCTTTGGGTGTAATTCATATTGTTTATGTTGTTCCTGCTTGGACACAAATAGGACATGTGGTCATAGGTAGTGCACTGCTTACTTATAGTTTTCTCGTTACAATATCCTACAAAAAAGAAATAAAATGAAATCGGTGATTAAGAATTATGCGGATTTGGTTAAGTTCCGACTGTCGAGCACGGTTGTAGCAACATCTGCATTTGGATATATTTTGGCGTTGAAATATACGTATGGTGAGTTATGGACAGACAATTTTAATTGGACACTCTTTTTGGGTGTGTTATTTGGAGGGATGTTGATTGTTTTTGCTTCTAATGGATTGAATCAAATTATTGAAAAAGACAACGACGGCAAAATGGATCGTACTGCGAACCGACCGATTGTAGAAGAGAGAATTTCAGTGAAAGATGCTCGTATATTTTGTTGGGTTACCGGATTCTTAGGTTTGGCCATTCTAGTGGCATGCCATGCTAGTTTTTTAGCAGTTTTATTGGGTGCTATCAGTTTGGTGGTGTATGTATTTATTTATACACCCATGAAGCAGGTGAGTGCATTGGCCGTTATGGTTGGTGCTATTCCGGGGGCATTGCCTCCATTGATTGGATATTCAGCTGTGATACCAAGACTTGAAGAATTGGGTATTATTTTATTTTTAATTCAATTTTTTTGGCAATTTCCACATTTTTGGGCAATTGCTTGGTTGCTTCACGACGATTATCAAAAAGCAGGTTATTGGTTGTTGCCATCGTTGGGTGGTAGAGATAAAAAAAGTGCGTATCAGATTATGATATATACAGTTATACTCATTATGGTGAGTATGATGCCAATGATTTATGCGTTAGCTTCTATAAAAGTGTTGGTTGTTATTTTACCTATGGGACTGTATTTTTTATACAAAGCATATCGATTATTTAAGAGTTTAGAAATAAATGATGCAAGAAAATTACTTTATGCATCGTTTTTATACACTCCTGTTGTATTTTTGTCGTACATTTTGTTTTAATGAAGAATCAATTTCCAAAAGATCCAGCACCCGCGATTGCGCCTTCAAAGTTAAATTTGTGGTTGTTCATGTTGGCTAGCTCTATGTTATTTGCCGCTGTAATCAGTGCATTTATTGTGCACAGGCCAGATGCAGAGCAGAAATCGGCTTGGACAGTTTTTGATTTGCCAATTTACTTTTTTTATTCTTTAATCATCGTAATTCTAAGCTCATTAACCATACAATATGCCTATAATATGGCAAAAAAAGATGAACTATCTTCAAACCGTTGGCTCATAGGAACCACATGGATTTTAGGTATTTTGTTTTGTTTATCACAATTTTTAGGTTGGAAACAGTTAGTTTCATTGGATTTAACGTTTGTTAATTCTAGACCTGAAGATATTTCTGCATCTTACGTTTATGTAATAACAGCCCTCCACGTGGTACACGTTTTAGGTGGAATTGTATTATTATCAATTAGTTGGGTGCAAGCTATGAAATTTAATGTTCACAAAAAGAGTCTCACTCTAATGTCAATTACCAATACTTATTGGCATTTTGTAGGATTATTGTGGATTTTGTTATATTTATTCCTTTATTTCGCAAAGTAAATTTACCCAATGTCAAATCATTCAGAAGCAGCTTTCGAGAAGCAACCCATGTGGGCGGGAGGCAGATCGCCTTTTAACATTAGTTATGGAAAATTAATGATGTGGATATTCCTTTTATCGGATGCATTCACATTTTCTAGTTTACTTGTACAGTATGGTGCACAACGTTTTTCTAACGTTCAAACCGCTGTAACAACTAAATGGCCCGACCCGGCATCAATTTTTAATCACTTTCCTTTAATGCACGGTTTTCATTTACCGCTGTTGTTTGTGAGTGTGATGACGTTCATTTTGATTTTGAGTTCAGTGACTATGGTTTTGGCTGTAGAAGCAGGGCACAGAAACAGTAAAAAAGAAGTTCAGCGATACATGTTCTATACCATCATTGGTGGTGTGGCGTTTTTAAGCTGTCAGGCTTGGGAGTGGGTGACCTTCATTCATGAGGGAGCTCGACTAGATGGAAATACCTTTGGTATCACCAAGGAAGGATACGATCATCTACACAGCGTAGGATTTGGAAGTCATTTCGAATGGGACAAAGCGGTCGACAGAACCAACGGCCCAGTACCTTTTGCGGCTCTATTCTTTATTGTAACTGGTTTTCATGGTTTCCACGTATTTAGTGGAGTTGTGATTAACATTGTTGTTTATATCATGACTGCAAGAGGCGTATTTGAACGTCGTGGTCATTATGAAATGATTGAAAAAGCTGGACTATATTGGCATTTTGTTGATTTGGTTTGGGTTTTTGTATTTACTTTCTTTTATCTAATTTAATCTTGTAATAATTATACATATGGAATTTCATTCAACACCAGGAGAATATGATGCTATTAATTATGTTCCCCATACAGAAAGCCATGGAACTAAAGAACTATGGAAAACATTTTGGTTGCTTTTAGGCATTACAATTCTAGATTTCGTGATCTATTTTGTAATGGGTCCATCGGGTATTAGAAATACAATTTTCATTCTTTTTGGTTTGGTAAAAGCATACTACATCGTGGGTGCTTTTATGCACATGAAGAATGAAAAAGTGAATCTTGCCATGATGATCATTGTTCCTACTGTATTTATTTTGGGTCTTATTTGGGTGATGTTGTATGAAGGTGGTGCGATTACCGACTTACATACGCATGATACGAATAAAGCTAAAACAGAAGTTCATAAATAATTATGAGCCTTTTGAATAATCGCAAGTTTAAAGTGGCCGCTGTTGCGGCCATTGTTGTTTTACCAATCTTTGCGGTTTGGTTTTGGAGTAAAGCCAAATGGGTGCACAAAGAATTGCCTTATTTGGGTCAAACTGTAGTGAATCCAGATGGCACCAAAGAATATCATGAGGTTGGCAATGTTGTTTTATATAACCAGCATGGTAAGAAAATTAGTTTATCAGATTTTGATTCAAGTATTTTAATTGTCAATATTTTCTTCGCATCATGCCCGGAAATCTGTCCTACAATGAATAAACAGATTCAATCTGTAGCTGAGGGATACCAACGCGAAAACAAAATTCAGTTTCTAACTGTTACCATTGATCCTGAGTCTGATTCAATTCCTGTAATTTCAGATTATGCAAAAGCCTATCAGGCCGATATTTATAAAAGAACATTTGCTACCGGTAGTAAAAAAGAAATTTATGATTGGGTTTTGAATGATTTGTTACTTGCAACTGAACAACGCGGGTCAGATTTTATTCACGATGATAAAGTGGTGATTCTTGATAAAGAACATCATATACGCGGAATTTTGCCTACAATTGGCAAAACAAACACTGAGAAATTTAGAATGATTCAACGCATAAAAGACGATATCGAAAATTTAAAATATGAATACAGACAAAAAGAATTGGATAAGTGATAAAGGCTTCTTTTGGCTTGTCTTAGGGGTTTCTTTGGTCATACCTGCAGTTGTAGTTTTGCTACAGGTAATTCCAGCGGAATTGCGTCCATCGGCGGAATTTGCAAAACATTTACCTAAATTAAATGCGATCATCAATTCATTGGTGAGTATTTGTTTGTTTTTGGGATACCGAGCAATTCGTTACCAAAAGAATAAAGCGTTGCACCAGAAATTGATGTTTTCGGCGTTTTTATTGTCGGCTATGTTTTTGATAAGTTATGTAACTTATCATTTAACACTGCCCCCTGTGAAATATTGCAATGACGGAATATTAAAGTATATATACTTCTTACTTCTGGTAACACATATTGTTTTGGCTGCAGTAATTTTACCGATGGTATTGTATACAATTTATTACAGTACTTCAGGGAAATTCGAGAAGCATAAGAAATTAGCGCGTTGGACATATCCATTGTGGTTGTATGTATCGGTGACTGGTGTTGTTGTATATTTAATGTTAGCTCCATGTTTAAAGTGATGAAGCAAATTGCAGTTTTGAGTTTCGTAGTGTTGAGCATATTTACGGTTGAGGCTCAATGCCCGATGTGTAAGGCTGCCCTTACGAGTAATCGTGATCATAAACACAAAAATGACAAATCATTTGGTGATGGCATTAACAAAGGAATTTTATTTTTATTATCTGCGCCTTATATATTGTTAGGTACTGCTGGTTTTGTTTATTACAAAACTCAAAAGAAGAGGCAAATGGTGAATGGCAAATAAAAAAAGGGCGGGGGTTTGGTCTTTTCTGAATTCGCGTTGTCCTCGTTGCGGAAAAGGAAAAGTATTTTCTGGTTCTATGTTTAATCTTCAAACATTTGCAAATACTTTGGGTGAATGTCCTAAGTGTAAACTGAGTTATGAACCTGAAACGGGATTTTTCTTTGGTGCAATGTATTGGAGTTACGCCCTTATTGTGGGTAGTATCATTATAGGCAGTATTACAATGAGCTTACTTGGAATGTTCGATTATGCAGTCTATGCAATTCCCTTATTTATCATTTTCTTGTTGCCTTTACTTTTCAGACATAGTCGCTTATTGATGTTGTATATTGTTTATCCACTAATGTATCATGATTTATTTTATGGAACCAAGCGCGATAAAAACAACTTGGAAGAAGAGAGCGAGAATGATGAAGAAATTGAAGAAGTAAAATAATAAAAAGAATTGATAACATTAAAAAGCCTCTAAACAGAGGCTTTTTTAATGTTATCAATTCGAGGGCTGATGCGATTATTCTGCAGCTGCTTCTTCTGGTTGAATGTCGACAACAGATTCACCGGCATTGTTTTTAGCAATGATTTTTGCTTCGATTTCGGCAAGTAATTCTGGATTGTCTTCCAATAGATCTTTAACTGTATCTCTACCTTGTCCAAGTTTCGTTCCGTCGTAACTAAACCAGCTACCACTTTTTTGCACGATAGCGGCATCAACGGCAATGTCAAGAACTTCACCAACGCGGCTAATTCCTTTGCCATACATGATATCAAATTCAACAACTCTAAATGGAGGTGCAACTTTGTTTTTTGCCACCTTTACTTTGGTACGGTTACCAATAATTTGATCGCCATCTTTAATTTGGGCATTTCTACGGATATCTAAACGAATAGATGCATAGAATTTAAGTGCATTTCCACCTGTGGTTGTTTCAGGGTTTCCGAACATTACGCCAATTTTTTCACGCAATTGGTTAATGAAAATTGCCACACAACCTGTTTTATTAATTGTACCTGTTAATTTCCTCAACGCTTGACTCATTAAACGGGCATGTAAACCCATTTTACTATCTCCCATTTCACCTTCAATTTCAGCTCGCGGCACAAGTGCAGCAACTGAATCAATCACCAATACATCAATTGCGCCAGAGCGAATTAGGTTATCTGCAATTTCAAGCGCTTGCTCTCCGTCGTCGGGTTGAGAAATTAAAAGGTTACCTGTATCAATACCTAATTTTTCGGCATAAAATTTATCAAAAGCATGTTCAGCATCGATAAATGCACAGATGCCTCCTTTTTTTTGTGCTTGCGCAATTGTGTGAAGCGCAATGGTTGTTTTACCAGAACTTTCAGGTCCATAGATTTCAATAATTCTTCCGCGCGGGAATCCACCAACGCCTAAAGCGATATCCAAACCAAATGAACCAGTAGAAATTACATCTACTGCCACTGATTTATTGTCATCCATTTTCATTACGATACCTTTACCGTAAGCTTTTTCAAGCCTTTCTATAGTTTGCTGAAGGGCTTTTAGTTTTTCTTTTTGTTCACTCATACTTGTAATTTTTAAAAATATTAAACGATTAATAATACTAGAAAGTTTTCAAAAATACGATTTTGAAAATATATTTACCAAAGTTATGTTAAAAAATTTATCAACACAAGAAAAGCCACTGAAGAATATGGTGGGCACATCAAAGGTACAAGAGAAGCTACTTTTGCAGGGAAGACGGGCGCTTTCGGAGATTGAATTGATAGCATTGATCTTAAATAGCAGTGCAAAATGCAAATTATCGATGGAAACAGCAACCAAAATTCTGAATTATTGCGAAAATAATTTACAGGAACTTGCAAGGTTGTCAATTGAAGAACTTTCAATGATCGATGGAATATCCGTTTCGCAGGCAATGAGTTTATCAGCGGCATTTGAACTTGCCAATCGGAAGAACAATATTTCGGTTCGAAAATATAAAATTAAAAAATCGAAAGATGCATTTGACTTGTTTTTTTCTCAGTTTGAGGATTTAGATCACGAACATTTTTATGTGGCATTTCTGAATCGTGCGAATTTTGTGATGCGATGTGAATTGTTAAGTGTTGGAGGATTGTCGGGCACCGTTGTAGACGTTAGAATGATAATGAATCGTGCCATATTGTTAAAATCCAGTGCCATCATTTTGGCGCACAATCATCCCTCAGGAAATTTAAACCCAAGCGAGCAAGACCGCGATATCACTGCGAGAGTAAAGGAAGCATGCAAACTTTTTGACATCATGTTAATGGATCATTTGATCATTGCTAATCAGTTGTATTTGAGTTTTGCGGATGAGGGATATTTGTGAAGAAAAAAATGTGCATTTTAGGTTCACTTCTTTCACAAAATATAAAGTTTAATATTGTAAATTCGCATCCAAGATATGAGTCAGTTTGATGCACGCTACAGTATGCCTTTTGCAGAGAGGCATATTGGCACTAGAAAAGAAGATTTAGCCGCTATGTTGTCGGTAATTGGCGTTAACAGTTTAGACGAGTTAATCGACAAAATTGTGCCATCAAATATCCGTTTGAAGCAGCCATTGCAAACAGGTGCACCAATGAGTGAATCTGATTTTTTGACTGAGTTGAAGGGAATTGCTTCTAAGAATGAAGTTTTCACCCATTACATTGGAATGGGTTATTATAACACCATTACTCCAGGCGTAATCTTGCGTAACATCATGGAAAATCCAGGTTGGTATACTGCTTACACTCCTTATCAAGCAGAAATTGCTCAAGGTCGTTTGGAAGCTTTGTTGAATTACCAAACCATGGTAATTGATTTAACGGGTATGGAATTGGCAAATGCATCTTTGTTAGACGAAGCAACTGCTGCCGCTGAAGCTATGTCGATGTTCAAAGGTTTGCTCGATCGTAAAAGCACGGCATGTAAGTTTTTTGTAGACCAACATACTTTGCCGCAAACAGTAGATGTAGTTTTAACAAGAGCTGAGCCTTTGGGAATTGAAGTGGTTATAGGTGACTATAAAACATTTGCTCCAGATGATTCTTATTTCGGTGCTTTAGTTCAATATCCTAATGAATTGGGAAGTGTAGAAGACTACAGAGAAATTGCTGCAAAATGCAAAAGTGCAAATGTGAAAATTTGTTTCGCATCTGACCTTATGGCTTTAACATTGTTAACCCCTCCAGGTGAAATTGGTGCAGATTGTGTGGTTGGAAATACCCAACGTTTTGGAGTTCCATTGGGCTTTGGTGGTCCTCATGCTGCATTCTTTGCAACCAAAGATGAATTTAAACGTCAGATTCCTGGTCGTATCATTGGTGTTTCTCAAGACCGTCACGAAAACAGAGCTTTGCGTATGGCCTTACAAACCCGTGAACAACATATTAAACGTCAAAATGCTACAAGTAACATTTGTACTGCACAGGTGTTGTTGAGTATCATGGCCGGTATGTATGGTGTTTACCACGGTTCTGATGGATTGAAGAAAATTGCTGGTAGAATTCATGCGCAAGCAAGATTGACATCAGATACTTTAGCAAAATTTGGCATTCAAAATGAAAATGATGCATATTTCGATACTCTTTACTTAAAAGGAGCACCTGCAAATTTGAAAGCAGTTGCTGAAAAACATAAAATCAATTTCCGCTATTTTGCTAATGGTAACGTTGGTATTTCAATTGACGAAACCACTTCAAATCAAGCGCTACAAACAATTATAGATGTATTTGCCGAAGCTTGTGGTAAAGCTACAATGAATGTGTTTGAGGGAAGTTCTGTTGTAGGCAACAACTGGCCAACTTGGGCGCAGCGTGAGTCGAACTTTATGACACACCCAGTTTTCAATAGCTACCATTCAGAGCACGAAATGTTGCGCTATATCAAATCTTTAGAAGCTAAAGATTTGAGCTTATGCCATAGTATGATTTCTTTAGGAAGTTGTACCATGAAGTTGAATGCAACTTCAGAAATGATTCCTGTGACTTGGCCTGAATTCAATAATTTACATCCATTTATTCCAATGAATCAGGCTTCTGGTTATCTGGAAATTATTGAAAAGCTCGATAAAGATTTAAGTGAAATTACTGGTTTTGCTAAAATGAGTTTGCAACCAAATGCCGGTTCACAAGGTGAATATGCAGGTTTGATGGTGATTCGTGAGTATTTTAAAGATAAAGGCGAAGGACATAGAAACGTGGCATTGATTCCCTCATCGGCGCATGGTACAAATCCTGCAAGTGCTGTCATGGCAGGTATGCAGGTGGTGGTAACCAAATGCGATGAGAATGGAAACATTGATGTTGCCGACATTAAAGAAAAAGCAGAGCAATACAAAGATAATTTGGCGGTTTTGATGGTCACCTACCCAAGTACACATGGTGTGTTTGAAAGTGCAATTCGCGAAATTACTCAAATCATACACGACAATGGTGGTCAAGTATATATGGACGGTGCAAACATGAATGCTCAGGTGGGATTAACTTCACCAGGTATGATTGGTGCCGACGTTTGTCACTTGAACCTGCATAAAACTTTCTGTATTCCCCACGGTGGTGGTGGACCAGGAGTTGGACCAATTGGTGTTGCTGCACACTTAGTGCCTTATTTGCCAGGTCACTCAGTTGTTGATATGGGCAATAAGAAAGCAATGCGTGCTGTGAGTGCTGCCCCTTATGGCAGTGCAAGTATTTTGTTAATTTCTTACGCTTACATTAAAATGATGGGTGGTCAAGGTTTAACAGATGCTACGAAATATGCAATTTTAAATGCGAATTATATTGCTGCTCGTTTGCAAGATGAATTTCCAATTTTATACAAGGGAGAATCAGGTTATGCTGCGCATGAAATGATTTTAGATACCCGTAAATTCAAAACCTCTGCACATGTTGAAGCTGAAGATATTGCTAAACGTTTGATGGATTATAACTTTCACGCTCCAACATTGAGTTTTCCAGTTGCTGGTACTTTAATGGTTGAGCCAACCGAAAGTGAAAGTAAAGAAGAATTGGATCGTTTCTGCGATGCAATGTTGAGTATCAGAGAAGAAATCAGAGAAATTGAAGAAGGCAAACAAGATGCTGAAGTGAATGTATTGAAAAATGCTCCTCACACAGCTTCAGAAGTTACTGGAGATGAATGGCATTTCAATTACAGCCGTCAAAAAGCTGCTTTCCCATTGCCTTATGTTCGTGCCAATAAATTCTGGCCAACAGTAGCGCGTGTGAACAGCACTTATGGCGATCGTAACTTGGTTTGCGCTTGCATTCCAACTGAAGCTTACGCATAATTTTAACGAAGTACATTTGAAGGCTACCTCAAAAGGGTAGCCTTTTTTGAATGGTTTTAACTTTTATTTTTAGAATAAATTATGAATATTGTCATTTTGAAAAAATTTCAAAAAAAAGTAATTTTTGATAATATATAATTCAATATGAATCTGTTGTATTGAGTCATTATTTTAATTTTCTAGAAAATTAAACTATGAAATCCTTTGAATTGTAAAATTTATTTCTAACATTTGATAAATTGAATTCAATTATGAAAAGACTATTACCAATTTTATTTATTGTTTTTGGAATGAACATAGTTTCAGCCCAAAAAACCGCCTTGCATTTTGATGGTGTAGATGATTATGTTCCTGTAACTGGAAACAGTAAAGTCAGTGGTCCTTCAAAAATTACATTAGAATCGTGGATTTACGTAACCAATTTTAACTCGTCTCCATGTGCAGATTGTGCGCCAATTATTTGGCAGCAAGACAATGCATATCGCTTTGGTGTGGGAAATACAAGTGCCGTACATTTTCAATTACTGAATGGTTCATCAACCGTTTCTCTATCCAGTGGTAGCGTTTTGAGCTCAAATTTATGGCATCACATCGCCGGAACATTCGATGGTTCAAAAATGAAAATTTACATTGATGGAGTTTGCACCGACTCTACTTCGGCATCCTTTAGTATAACTTATAAATCTTCAACTACAGATGTTTGGATTGCTGATCCTGCAACTGGTTATGGAGGGATATTGGAAGAAACTCGAATTTGGAATTATGCTCGAACGAAGGCTGAAATAAAAGATGGAATGTATAGACGTTATTCTTCAAACTCAGGCTTGGTATTGGCATATGGCTATGAAGATGGTATCGCCTATAAAAACAATACCACAGTATCTAAAATTGATGATGCTAGTTCAAATAGTAATGATGGCACACCGAAAAACTTTAATATGCAAGATTCAACTTCTAATTTTGTTTTAGGTAGATCTTACTGTGACACAATTGCATACGCCAAGTTCTCAATTTCACGTTGTGTAAATTATACTTTACCTTCTAAAAAAAGAATAATTACTACATCTGGCGATTATAAAGATACCATTATGTCTTACAGAGGTTGTGATTCGGTAATGACCATTTCTGTAAAAATTTTAAAGCCTACTGGTTCTTCGCAAACACATTATAGTTGTGATTCTTTTGTAAGCCCCAATACAGGTAAACTCTATAAGTTTTCGGGCAAATATCAAGAGAAATTGAAAAATTCGGTGGGTTGTGATAGTATTATTTCTTTGAATGTTTT
>CAIRMY010000351.1 GCA_903879775.1 uncultured Bacteroidota bacterium | reverse complement strand
CAATTCTCATGGCAACCATAACATTTGATGCACCTAGTTGTTTGGCTGAGTTGAATCCGTGGCCAAACTTTGGTGGCAATACTGCTCTAGCAGTAGCACCAGTTCCTGTTCCAAAGATACGAACATTTGTGTAAGTGTAATTTCTACCTCTTGTGGTAACTGTTATTTTTTGAATTGAATTTCCGCTTAGTTTTGGTTGTGTTAGCACCGTAGTTCCGTCACCCTCAATGTAAACTCTAGTAGTTAAAGCAAGTGCGTTTGCAGTATTTGAACCACCACCATTTGCAGTTGTACCTGTTGAAAGTGTGATTTTTAAATTTACAGAATCGACAGAAGCAACATAATAAGAACCACCAAGGCCTGTTCCTGCGATTGACATATTTGCGGTATTTTTTAAAGCTGCCGATAAATTAGGAGAGACCACATCATCGGTACTTAAAACTGTTAAAATCGTGCAACCTGTCTGAAATGCAGAGACAATAACATTGCTGTGAATGTATCCTGTGCCTCCATTTGTAGTTACAATTTTTGATAATTCACCATCAACTGCAATATTGGCAGATGTAGAATAGTCCAATTTTGAAGTAGATGTTGGTGCAGGAATCCAGTTTATAGTTAAAAAACGATTAGATGCACGAACATTATACAAATATTTCCAAAGATAACCATCTGAAGTTTCGATAACTCCATTTGCATTTAAGTTTTGACCTGATGGTTCTACGGTAGAATTTGACGAAACATTGTTGCACAAGCAAAGATAAACATTTTTATCTGTGTTGACCACATACATTGGTTTTAAATTCTGAGTTGTATTTGATGATAAGAGTGATGACAATTCAATTGTATCATCATATTGACGATACTTTGTGTTACTTGTCCAATCAATTCTCGGAACAACTAATTCAACATCATTACCTGTAACTCTTTTTCCGGCATACATGTTATCCCAAACACTTTTTTCATCTTTTACGGTGTCTGAAATCGAATCGGCTACATCATCATTTGTCCAAGGAATATGATTGCCAATGAACACATAACCAAGTGTGGTTGGTTCTGGTTCGTAAAACGATTCTTTAAATTGTTCTGCGTTATTAAACGCAAGTTTTTTAGATGTGTATGAAGTCGCCATATTCTTTATTTATTCTAATTACCAAGCGTCTGTTGAAGCAATTCTACTCCAAATGTTTGTCGAACCGTCATGGTTAGCGGTACAGTAGTAGAAATAATTATTGGCAATATGCACCATACCTTTTGTATCTCCACCGGCACCTTTATTATTTGCAGGTGCAGTTGTCACAACAATCAATGAGTTTGCAACATTTACACCAAGAGTGTTCGCATAGTTATAAGATAATTGTGCCAGAACATTAGCAGAATTTGCTTTACTAAATGCAGCTTCTGCGGTAATATTGGCAGTATTTGCTGTATTTCTAGCAACTTGGTCAATTGCAGAACCAGTAAATGCGGTACTTTGAATTGTGCTATCAGGAAATGTTAATGAACCTGTGCTATTAAAAGTCCATACTGATGTAACTGCACCACCTGTATTTGCTTGTATTGTAACATCTGTATTTGCATATACATTTGATATACCTGTTGCTTGAGCAAAAAAACCAGAATAATCATTATCAACATTTGCTGTAATTGCTATTTGATTCGTTGGCATATTGAATATTCCGCCACCACCACTAAATTTTAAATCTCCAATCATTGTATCGCCAGATTTACTTATTTTAGTTTCTGCAAGATTATAGGCATTTTGTGCTAGTATATTCGCAGAATTAGCTTTGTCAAAAGCGCCATTTGCAAGATTGTCGTAGTTGATTGCAATAGCTGCGGTTGCAAGTGCTAAGTTTGCAGTATCAAATGCCGAATTGGCGTGAGAAGATACACTATAAACTAATGTATTTGCGATATTTGCAAGATTGAAAGCACCATTAGCATGTGCAAAGTTAACCGCAGAGTTCGTATTGGCAGCATTATATGCTTGTTGTGCCAAAACATTTGCGGCGTTTGCTTTACTAAATGCCGCATCAGCAGTAACATTTACGGTGTTTGCCCATGCATATGAAGCATCAACTTTTACATTGACTGTATTGGCAAAAGCATATGCAGAAGTGGTGATGGTGCCAACTGTATTCGAAGAATTAAATGCGGCTTGTGCCAATATGTTAGCAGAATTTGCTTTATCAAAAGCACCTTGAGACAACGCACTAATAGAGTTTGCAAAATCAAAAGAACCATTAGCGTGATTGTATCCAGCTAAAGCAATTGTTTCTGCCGTATTTGATTTATTAAACGAAAGTGCAGCAGTTGTAAGTGCAGTATTTGCTTGATTAAATGCACCATTAGCGTGACTATAACCTGCATTTGCAGTATTTGATGCATTAGTGATAAACTGATTGTTTAATGAAATTGAAATTGTGTTTGCAAAATTATAAGCATTTTGTGCTAAAACATTAGCCGCATTGGCTTTTGTGAAGGCAGCATCCGCAATAATATTTGCAGAATTTGATTTTGCATAAGCGGCTTCAGCAGTTACATTGGCGGTATTTGCTGAATTAAATGAAGCTTGGGCCAAAACATTTCCCGAATTAGCTTTACTAAATGCGGCTTCGGCAGTTACATTGGCAGCATCTACTTTAACATTAACCGTATTTGCAAATGCGTATGCAGAATCAACTTTTACATTAATGGTGTTAGCAAAATTATATGTTTGTTGAGCTAAAACATTAGCGGCATTAGCTTGTGCAAATCCTGCAACAGAAGTTGTATTAACTGTGTTTGCAAATGCGTATGCAGAATCAATTTTTACATTAATGGTGTTAGCAAATGCGTAAGATGCTTGAGCCGTTATATTTGATGTATTTGCTTGGTCGTAAGCACCTTGAACAACACCCGCATTAGCAGTATTAGCGGCATCAAATGCAGCTTGTGCTAAAACATTAGCGGCATTGGCTTTTGTATAAGCCGCCTCAGCAGTTATATTGATTGTATTTGCAAAAGCAAAAGCCGCATCGGTCTTAATATTGATTGTATTGGCAAAAGCATATCCAGAATCTACTTTGATATTTACGGTATTACTAAATGCGTATGCTGAATCAACTTTAATGTTGATGATATTGGCAAAAGCATATCCAGAATCTACTTTGATATT
>CAIRMY010000350.1 GCA_903879775.1 uncultured Bacteroidota bacterium | reverse complement strand
TGGTAACATCTTTCCATTCATAAGTTGCAGTATATGCAACCGGACGATGTTGTGCAGCTAACAAGGTTGATTTTAAGTTACAGATTGTTAAATCTGGACCTGCCACGGATGTAACAGTATCGTTTACAATTAGTTTAACCGTATCATAATAAATACACTTGAATGTTTTTTCTGTAACTCTTACAATATAATCTCCTTTTACATTAGGATAAATCTTTTGTGTTGTATCGCCAGTGTTCCAAAGGTATTTTACCGTGTCATTGTTTTGGGCATCGAATAATTGTTTTTCA
Source organism: uncultured Bacteroidota bacterium (assembly GCA_903879775.1). GTDB lineage: Bacteria > Bacteroidota > Bacteroidia > NS11-12g > UBA955 > VMCP01. Next base: position 13,542 of record CAIRMY010000350.1, on the reverse strand, counting down.
TAAGTACAAATGACTTTATCTGGACCCAATCCTATTACAGGAAGTGGTTTTTTATAAATGGCCATTGTATCGTAGAAAATACATCCATCGCCATCTTTTACTTTAATTCGGATCGTACTATCTCTATTGATATTTGGAATCACTAAATAATCTAAAGTATCGCCTGAAACATGTTGTTCATTCTTCCAAGTTTTTGTTGCTGTATCTACGGTTACTCTTGTCCAATAATATTTATAGCTAGGTTTACCATTCACAATTCTTGGGAAAATTTTCATCGTGCTACCAAAACATGCAAATGTATCGGTAGTTGCCATAATTACTTTTGGAGGCTCAGGAATGATAACAGTATCTCTATAAATCGTAGGACAGTTAAAATTATTATTCACAGTATGAATGATCACAAACTTACCACCTTTGTAAAAGGTAATTGTATCAGACTTTTTGGTTGAAAAATAAAATTCTTTTTTACCAGTTGAGTCTCTTAAACTCCATTGAAAGGAAGCGGTTCCTTTAAAACTAACTGGGGTTTTGGCTGCAAACGCAAATCGACCACATTTTAACTTACCATTGGCCAAAGAAGCTCCAGCATATCCCAATAGAACCGTATTGTCAACACCAGTATAAATTCTTTGATCTTCAGCTCTTGGATTCACTTTTACTTTAAAGCTTCGAATTGAAATAACAGGAGGTGTACAATGTTGGTCAGATGCAGCTACGGTAAAAGAGTAAGATACATCTGATGCTTGACCACGTTTAGTTTGCCAACAAAATTCATATTCTTTCTCTCGCTTTGTTTTATCAACAACTATAAATGTAGCACCTGGTATACCACCATTCCATTTTGCAATAACTGTGTCAGGGACTGTTTGATATGGTGCAAAAGTTTCATCCGTAATTTTTATTTTCTTACAGATTTTATCACCTTCACAAATAATCCAACTGAATGGACCATTAATTACAGGTGGCTTGTTGTAACCACAATCATTCAGTACCCACATTTGCATATCACGCCGCGTTCGCCCGACGATAATCCAAGCACCTGTAGCACTATCTGCCCGCCATTCGGTTTGTTCGATTACGAGAATTGGAACTTCATCACATTTAGTCGGTGTAACAATAATATCTCCGTTCGCTGTATCGAAAAAGAATCCTCTTGGAGGATTAGTACTCGGATTCGGCGTACATTTAATTGTAGTTGGAGGAATACAGAAAGGCGTCATTGGATATTGAAAAGTAAATGGAGAAGAATAAGTCACTGAGTTTGATGGAACACCATTTAATCCTCTTGTCAGTTTATATGAAATTGAATCAAAATCAATTGTATCCAACGCACCATTGTTGTAATACCAAGGAATGTTACAACACAAAAATCCAACAGGTTCGTTGGTTAATTGAGGAGAACTGTTACATTTATTTACAGTTTTCTTCAAGTTGCAAATGTTAATCATGCAACTAGAATAAAAGTCATTCCCCGCAGGCCCTGTGCTAATCAAGCCATTTCTACAGCACTCATTTACATAAAAAGTAACTTCGCAACAAGTACTTTTGTTTACAAAGGTATTTAAAGGTGAAGCATTAAAATCAACTGTAATTTCAAAAGTATGTTCCTCTACCCCTTTTCCTGTTCCATAGGTATTTTTAGGATTACAAGGATTGGCAGCAGAAGAGCAACGTGTGGTTACATCACGAATGTTTGTTCTGGTAAAACCAGAAGGCGAAACTGTACCACATCCATTACCACCGTTTAATCCAGCATAGGCTTTAAACCCAACAACCCCCATTCCAATACCTTGACAATCTCGATAAACTTTGGCAATAATTTTGTACTTGCCGTTTCCTAAACATTTATAACTCATGTCGGCACCCATCATGTGAGTAGCGTTAGAGGTTGATGTTGAAAACAACATTGTTAAAAAGATAAATAGTTGTAAGAGTCTTTTCATATTATGAACGATTTGTTATTTTAAATGTATTGACACAACTCATTGAAATTGCGTTGCCTCAAAAATATGGGATTTATGTTTTTTTTCCAACAGAACATTGAAAAAAATAAGTTTTGTTCAACTTTTATTTTGAATGAATCTCAAAAACGAGATATAAAGAAAAATTGGAATTGTAAATATTTGAACAATATGAAATATTTCAAACAATTGAAATTCAATATTTTAAAATATGTACTTTCAAAAAAGAGATATATAATTATCCAAAAATATATAATGTCAATGGCTTTTTTCTAATCTTGTGTTGTATTTTTGCATCTAGCAATCTGACATTTCTATGAAATACAATTCCATTCCACAATCGCTCTTTGTGAAAAATCGCAACAAATTCATCTCGAAAATGAAACCTGGATCTATCGCTATTTTTCACAGCAACGATGAAATGCCAAGAAATGGAGATGCATATTTCGGATTCAAACAACAATCTGATTTATTTTATCTCACAGGTGTAGATCAAGAAGATACAATTTTAGTATTGTTTCCCGACTGCCCGAATCCACTTTATCGTGAAATGATATTCGTTAAAGAAACATCAGAACAAATTGCAATTTGGGATGGAGCAAGACTCATGCCGAATGACGTTTACAAAGTTTCTGGCATTCAAAATGTATTTTGGTATCATGAATTTTCGAAAACCATACATGCGGCATTTTTGTTATCTGAAAATATCTACGTAAATTTAAATGAAAACGACAGATTTACAGATAAAGTATCATATGCAAATTTAAGATTTGCGAAAGAAATCATTGAAAAATATCCTGCGCATCACATTTTGAGAAGCGCACCCATATTGGCCAATTTAAGAATGGTTAAAGAACCTGAAGAAATTGAATTGTTAAAAGAAGCTATTCGCATCACAAAACTTGGTTTCGAGAGACTTCTAAAATTTGTAAAACCAGGTGTTTGGGAATATGAAATTGAAGCTGAATTAATTCATGAATTTATTAGGAACAGAAGTCGTGGATTTGCATTCGATCCAATCATAGGCAGTGGAAATAGCGCTTGTGTTTTACATTATATAGAGAACAACAAACAGTGCAAAGATGGAGATTTGTTGTTGTTAGATTTTGGAGCTGAATATGCCAATTACAATGGAGATTTATCGCGTTGTATACCTGTAAACGGTAAATTTTCGAAACGTCAAGCTGAAGTATACAATGCAGTTTTAGAGGTTCAAAGATTTGCCAAAAATACAATTAAACCAGGAGTTAATTTACCCACTTATCATGGGCAAGTTTGTGAATTCATGACAGAGAAACTTCTTGAGATTAATTTACTTACAACCAATGAATTAAAAGAAAATCCTAAGGCATTTATGAAATATTACATGCATGGTACTTCTCATCATCTAGGATTAGATGTACATGATGTAATGCATCGTTTTGAACCATTACAAGTTGGAAGTGTTCTCACTGTTGAGCCTGGAATTTATATCCAAGCTGAAGGCATAGGAGTAAGAATTGAAAATGATGTTGTTTTAACCAACAATGGTGTGATAGATTTAATGGATGGATACCCTATTGAAGTGGATGAAATTGAATCGTTAATGAATTCATAATTAGATTTCCCAACCCTGATTTCCTTTTAATGGAACGAATTTAAAATCACCGAACTTCTCATGAGAAAATTCAGTATTGCTTTTTCTTGTGATTCGAATCATTTGCTGATTTTCCTTTTCAGATCCAACTGGAATAACCAGTCTACCACCGATTTTCAATTGTAATTTAAGTGAATCTGGAATAATTGGAGCTCCAGCAGTGACAATTATGGCATCAAAAGGAGCATGTTTTGGTAAGCCCAAACTCCCATCACCATGAAATAATTTCACTTTAGGGTTAATTTCAGCTAAAATTTTAGCGGCTTCCTCTAACAATGGCTTTATGTATTCTATACTATACAATTCGGCTCCCATTTCCGACAAAATTGCAGCCTGATATCCACTGCCAGTTCCAACTTCCAAAACTTTACTATCTTTATTTATATCAATTAATTGGCTTTGAAAAGCCACCGTGTATGGGGTTGATATTGTTTGTCCATAATCAATCGGAAAAGCAGCATCTCTATATGCAAACTGTTCAAAATCTTTTGGAAAGAACCAATGACGTGGTATTTTCCGAATAGCATCAAGCACATTTGGGTTATGAATGCCGAGTTTTGCCATTTCTTCGGCTAGTTTTTTTCGCTTTCCTTGATGTACAAGTGTATCTATTAGGTTTTCCTTTGTAAACATGATGTTAAGAATGCCATGTTTCTTAAATGAAATATTATTTAAAAATTTGTTGGCGCTGCAAAAATAACCAACTTATCAAATGAAAAAAATAATCATTCTTGGATCCAATAAATCGGTCAACGAATATGCTGCCTTATTGAAAGACTCAAGAGATGTAACTTTAAAGGGATACATCGACCCAGATGATTCTTTAAATTACAATATGTTCGGTGATTTTATCAAAATTTTGGAAATTATTCAAACCGGAGATTCCTTTATCATAGGCAATCATGTCAACAACTTATCATTTGATGTCATATGTCAAATGATGAAATTTGGAAAACATATTTTCATTGATGGATATAGAAATTGGTCATCGCATGAAATTGATATCCTTCAGAAGCTGAGAAGAGAATCAGAAACAATCTTTCAATTTGGAAACACACTTTACAGTTTACCTCTTTTCACTACATCTCTACAGTATCTAAAAAAACCGAGGTTTGTAAAATTAGAAAAACACTGTCAAGCACCTAAGCCTGGCGAATTTAACCGATGGATTTTCAATCAATTGGCTCAAGAATTAGATTTAATTCATAGAATTATAGATAGCAACATTCGCAGTATTTCAGCCCGTCCGATGTTTCTTTTCGGGCAACATACAGATTTGTTAAACATTCATATTGAATTTGATAATGATGCCATTTGCCAAATTTCTTTAGGTCGTGCGATTGAAGAAAACACACATAAAATTCGTGTTTTTCAGCAGGATAAATTATTCCATATCGACTTTCATGAAAATGAATTAACGGAGTTCAGATTGACCTCCAATGATGAACAATTATCGTTAGAAATTGAAGCTCCTCACAATCAGAACGACAATCAGCAGTTCATTTCAATCAAGAGAAATATCATGCCTTACGATGTGAAAAAAATGGAAATTAGAAACTTCTTTGAAAATATTGACAAGAAATTGACACCACTAAATCAGTTAGATAACCTAGAAACAGTGGCAAATATTTGCGAGGTGATTTGCGAAAAGGTAAAACGCAAGTATCAAGCAGTTTAGAAATTCATTTAAAATCACTACTTTTGTGGGTATGCGAAAGCATGTTATCTACGCAACTTTCTTGAGTCTTTTCATTTTCTTTTTTGAAGGATGTGAAACTGAGAAATCATTTATTCCTTCTTACCTAAAGATTGATAGTGTTTTAGTTGATGCTACATCTATTTCAGGAAACAACATTCATCAGATTTCAGCAATCCAACTTTATCAGAATAACACCTTTTTGGGCACTTACCCTATCCCCTCAAAAATCCCAATCAATGCAGAAGGGAAAAATGTTTTTTCCTTCGCTCCATATGTTAAACTAAATGGGAATAATTCTCAACTTGGACCTTATTTAAGTTTGAAATTTGAAGATACATTGTTAAATGTGAACCGAAGCTCAATTACAGAAATTACACCTATTTTCAACTACAGAGAAAAATTGAGTGTGCTTTGGCAAGAAGATTTTGAAGATGTGTCGCCTACCCTTGTTCCAGTGGCTATTGCCAAAGGAGATACCACATTTATTGATTACAGAGATTTTGATTTGGCCGGAAGATTTAAAGGCAAGTCGAAAGTTTTTGTTGCAAAATTTGAGAAAATAGATTCATTTAAGTCTATGGATTTGGCAAGTTTCACAACATTTAAAAAAATACCAGTCGATGGAACCGATGTTTATTTGGAATTTGATATTCAAACAGATTTAGCAGTACAAGTTGCACTCAGACGAATTAGTCCCACAAAAGGAGTTGAATTCGTGAATTATTTACTCATTAATCCGACTAAAGGAAATTGGAAGCGATTTTACGTGGATCTTGTTTATGAAACTCAAGGCCAACCTGTTGGTACAACTTTTGAAATATTTTTCCTTTCAGATAAAGGAAAAGAATTTAATGGATCGCATGAAATATTAATCGACAATATTCGTTTATCTCATTTGAACAAGTAATGCGAAAAAAAATCAGAATATTTTGGCATGTTTTTTTTGATTGGATTGCTGCATCAATTAGCTGGTTGGCATTGTTCCTGTATCGAAAAAATTACGTTGAAGCAGTTAAACACGGTTATGTAATTCCTGTAAATCAAGACATTAAACTATATGCAGGGTTAATTATCATACCTCTGTTCTGGATTATTCTCTATGCAATGTCTGGTTATTATCAGCATATACTAAGACGATCTAGACTGGTAGAACTCGAAAATACTTTTGGAAATAGTGCTCTCGGAGTAATTATCTTATTTTTTGTTCTTATTTTAGATGATAGTGTATCCAATTATTACGATTATTACAGTTCATTGGCCGTTTTATTTAGTTTTCACTTTGGAACTACTTTGTTTTTTCGATTAATTAACTCCACATACACCATTACAAAAATTAGAAATCGGGTTTGGGGTTACAATACCCTACTTATTGGAACTGGAGTGACGGCGCTCAAGCTCAAAGAAGATTTAGAGACTGCTAAAATTTGTGAAGGATTTAATATCAAAGGATTTGTTGAAATAACAGTTCAAAGCAATGCATCGAAAGATTTAATTATAGGAACTTGGTCTGAATTGCCTCTACTCATTAAAGATTATCAAATTGAAGACATTATTTTATGTAACGAATCAAATGAATCCGAATTTGTTCCGCAAATCATAGACATTATTCAAAATGAAGATATTCATTTAAAGATGCTTCCGAACGATTATAATTTGGTTTTGGGCATGGTGAAAATGAATAATATTTTAGGTACAATGTTAGCGGAAGTTGATTTTGAAGTGATGCCATATTGGCAAAAATTCATCAAAAGAGGCATGGATATTTTTTGCTCAACTCTGGCGCTAATTTTGTTATCGCCTGTTTTTTTTGTGATTTCCATTGCGGTAAAGTTGAATTCGAAGGGACCTATTTTCTTCACTCAGGAAAGAATTGGGCTCAGAGGTTTTCCCTTTAAAATTATCAAATTTAGATCAATGCTTGCCGATGCTGAAAAAAGTGGTCCACAATTGAGTAGTGACAATGACAATAGAAGAACTTCTGTTGGTGTATTCTTGAGACAAACAAGATTAGACGAATTGCCGCAATTTATCAATGTTTTACTTGGTCAAATGAGTTTGGTTGGCCCTAGGCCAGAACGTCAATTTTTCATTACTCAAATTATTGATAAAGCACCCATTTACAAACGATTACATAGGGTAAAACCTGGAATTACAAGCTGGGGTCAAATCAAATACGGGTATGCCGAAGATGTATCGGAAATGATAGATCGCATGAAATTTGATATTTTGTATCTCGAAAACATGTCGCTTGGTCTAGATATCAAAATTATGTTCAATACTGTAATAATTATGATACAGGGACGAGGAAAATAAACTTTTTTTTCTTTAATTTGTTGTTATTTAGATTAATTCTACCTAACATCTCAAATGGAGACACTTTTCCCCCAAGACCAAGTCAACAAGGATCCTGCAAGACGCAAGATTCAAAATGCCCTAAGTATACTGTTTTCATTCATTAAAAAAGAAAAAAAGAGTATTAAATATTTGTATTTATATGCTGCATTAGCCGGTATCATTAGCCTATCTTTACCCTTAGGAATTCAAACTATCATCAATTATGTCTTAGCCGGCCGATTGTCTACCAGTTGGGTAATTTTAGTGGTGTTAATCACATTTGCCGTTTTTTTATTGGGAATTACGAGAATTGCCCAATTGAGTATTGTAGATTCTTTGCAGCGTAAATTATTTATTCAGTATGCCATTAGATTTCGAGATTCAATTAGATCTAAACCAGAAATGGCACCCGATAAAATCATGAATCAAAGTCAAAAATTCATGGATATAATTACACTACAAAAGAGTTTTTCAAAACTAATCACTGATTTTACTGGAAAATTACTTCAAGCATTGGCAGGACTTGTTTTATTGGCTATGTACCATCCAATGTTTATAGTATTTAGCGTGATGGTCATTATTTTGGTGTATTTATCTCTAAAATTCACATGGTTAAGTGGGTTTCAAACAGCAAGAGAAGAAAGCAATTATAAATTCAAGACAGCAGATAATTTGCGATCGCTTGCAATTTCATATACAAAAGAAACAGAAGAAAAATTAAACTCAAACATTACAAATTATGCAATTGCAAGAACCCAACACTTTGTTATATTAAACAGACAAGCTTGGATTGGTGTGATTATCAAAGTGATTCTCACTTTTATCATGCTTGTTATTGGAAGCTACTTACTTGTAAATCAGAGTATTAGTTTGGGTCAATTTTTAGCCTCTGAAATTTTAATCATTACGTTGTTAGATGCTATTGAAAAGTTAATTCTAACCGTTGAATCTTTATATGACTGTGGTATTTCAATTGAAAAATTGAATGAAATTAATGAAAACTAAAATGCAGAAAAGCGGTATATTAAGAGATAGCCCTTGGGCTTCAAATAAATTTGGCAAAATTATATTTGCTTTGATTTTGGGCTTTGTATTTATTCTATTTTTACCTTGGACACAAAGCATTCAGGCAAATGGATTTGTGACCACATTAAATACAGAAGAGCGTCCTCAAGAGATTCAATCTGTCATTGGAGGTAAAATTAGCAAATGGCTTGTTAAAGAAGGTGATTTTGTAAAAACAGGCGATACAATTGCCATTCTAACTGAGATAAAAAGTGAATTCTTGAATCCTGAACTTTTAAAACAAACTGAAATTCAAATCCAAGCCAAAGAAAATTCACTTTTGAGTTATAATTCTAAAATTGAAGCAATTAACAATCAAATAAAACAGCTGGAAACAAATCGGAATTTATCTATTGAAAAAGCAAAGAATAAAATCGAACAAGAATTGTTGAAACTTCAAGCCGAACTGGCAGATTATGAAGCCGCAAAATTAAATGTCAAAATCTCTAAACAGCAACTCGATCGAGATAGTATTTTATTGAATCAGAAAATAAAAAGTCCAATCGACGTTGAAAATAAACGCGTTAGATATCAAGAAACAATTTCAAAACTGTTCATATCTGAGTCTAAAGTGAAACAGGCAAAATCTATCATAGCAAATGCCAAGATTGAACTACAGAATTTGTCGTCTGAATATGGTGAAAAACTTTCGAAAAGTGAGAGCGATAGATATTCGGCCATTTCAGCGCAAATGGAAGCTGAAGCTGAAGTTTCTAAACTGCGTAACACGTTGGCTAATTATTCCATTAGAAATGGATTCTACATCATTCAAGCCCCTCAATCAGGTTATGTTACGCGAACAACATTCAGTGGCTTGGGTGAAAATATTAAAGAAGGTGAAACAATCTGTAAAATTATTCCAGAATTGTACAATCATGTTGTAGAATTGTATGTCAACCCAGTAGACATGCCCTTAGTTCACGATGGTGTAAATGTTCAATTTATTTTCGACGGGTGGCCTACAATGGTATTCTCTGGATGGCCAGACTTAACGTATGGTACTTTTCCTGGTGAAGTTTATGGAATCAATTCATCCCCAAATGAAAGTGGCAAATACAGAATTTTGGTAAAACAAAAAAGCAATGTAAAAGCGTGGCCAAGAGAATTGAGAATTGGCGTTGGAGCGCGGGGGTATCTGTTACTCAAAAAAGTACCAATTTGGTATGAATTGTGGCGTATAATTAGTGGTTTTTCTCCAGATTATTACCTCCCTAAAACTGAAAAATCAAAAAAATGAAATTTCAAAGATTGATCTTTTTTACCGTATTTATAGCACTTTCGCTCTCCCAGCAAATTTTTGCTCAAACTGGCAATGTAAAAGATACCACCGGTTTGGCAACCTATACAATTAAAGATTTATTGGAACAAGTTCAACGAAATCACCCATTAATTCAAGCTGCTAATTTGCAAACTGATTTTGGAGATGCAAACAAACTGAAAGCTAAAGGTAGTTTAGACCCCTATTTATCATTTGATTCAAGGCAAAAAACGTTTGATGGTAAGAATTATTATTCTCAACAATTTTTCGAATTAGATTTATTTTCAGCTTCTCCTTTATCTGCAAATATTGGAATTGAAAACACGTCAGGTATATATAATAACAATGAATCTTCAACCCCAGTTGGAGGGTTAGGATATATAGGCCTGCAACTTCCACTCCTTAAGAATTTGATCACTGATCAGCGCAGAACACAATTAAAACAAGCTGCGGTAATTCAAGATCAATCCGTTATCCAAAAACGCAAGATTATTCAGGAAATTCATTCCGATATTTGGAATAGCTACATTCAATGGTATGTTTTTCACGAACAAACAAAATCCTTAAAGTTAGCTCTAGATTTATCTAACGAGCGACAGTTTGCTCAACGTAAATTATATTTTTCAGGGGGATGCAGTGGCTTTGATACATTAGAAATTGCAGTGCAACGACAATTATTCGAGGCTAAATACAATGAAAACGAGATTTTAACATTGAAAACTAAAATCATGTTAAATGCTCATTTATGGAGCAACGTTGGCAACAAACAGTATGATTTAAGTTTTAAACCTATCAGTTTTAAATGGAACATTGTTCCAACAAATCAATTTTTCTCGGAATTAGAGGGTCTGTTACCAGCAATAGATAGTTTGAATGCCAATCAGCCTGATCTGGAGCTCTATGCGAAAAAAATTGATCTATTGAAATTAGATTTAAAGTTAAAGCAGAATTATGTCTTACCCAAGCTTGATTTAAAATATCAATACTTAAACACAGCATTCAATGAATTCAATGGCATAAATGAGAACCAACGATTTGGCGTTTCATTTGCCACACCAATCTATTTTAGAAGTTCAAGGGCTGAAGTAAAAGAGTTTAAGTTGAAATTATTTGAAACACAATTGTCACTGATTTATAAAAAAAGAGAACTAGAACTAAAATCGAGTGCACTATTTAATCAAATTATATATTACAGAAACATTTACAATATGTTAAATCAAGTTGAAAATGGTTATTTCCAACTGTATCAAATGGAAATACAAAAATTCAACAACGGCGATGGTACCATATTTATTCTTAATTCTAGGGAAACAAGATATTTAGAATCTAAAATTAAAACTTTAGAACAATACGGCAAATTAATGACCAGTATTGTCGAATTTTTAACCGTGAATGGCCGTATTGATAGTTTCGTTACATCGCGGTAACAAAACGTTGTTATTATGTGGAAAATTCGCCACTAAGTTTATTTTCAAGCCCATGAATATTTAGTAAATTTACAAAATATTAATTTACCCGATTGCAAATGGACGAGAATAATAAAGGAAATTACGGTGCCGATAATATCCAGGTTTTAGAAGGATTAGAAGCAGTAAGAAAAAGACCAGCCATGTACATTGGTGATATAGGACCTAAGGGTCTTCATCACCTTGTTTACGAAGTCGTTGACAATAGTATTGACGAAGCTTTGGCAGGGCATTGTAACACCATTAACGTATCAATTCTTGAGAATGACGGTGTTAGAGTGCTCGATAATGGTAGAGGTATACCAACAGGAATACACCAAAAAGAGCAAAGAAGCGCACTTGAAGTTGTTATGACCGTACTTCATGCCGGTGGTAAATTCGATAAAGATTCTTACAAAGTTTCTGGTGGTTTGCATGGTGTGGGAGTAAGTTGCGTAAACGCGCTATCCGAGCATTTAACGGTTCGTGTTTATGGTGATGGTAAAGTTCACCAGCAAGAATACCAAATTGGTAAACCAATGTACGACGTAAAAGTTGTTGGGGAATCTGATTTGCGTGGAACTGAAGTAACTTTTTACCCAGATAGAAGCATTTTTAAAGAATCTCATGTTTACAATTTTGACACACTTCAAAATCGTTTACGAGAATTAGCTTTCTTGAATAAAGGAATAAAATTAACCCTTACCGATGAGCGTGAAACATTGGAAGATGGTTCTTTCAGAACTGAAACTTATTACAGTGAAGGTGGATTGAAAGAGTTCGTTAAATATATCGATGGAACACGTGAAACATTAATTCCTACGCCTATTTATGGCGAAAGTGATAAATTTGGCGTGCCTGTAGAAATTGCCTTCCAATACAATACCGGCTACGCTGAAAATTTACATTCTTACGTAAACAATATCAATACCATTGAAGGTGGTACTCACGTTGGTGGTTTTAGAAGAGCGTTAACGCGTACTTTGAAAAACTATGCCGACAAACAAAAACTACTTGAAAAAGTTAAAATTGAAATTGCTGGCGACGACTTCAGAGAAGGCATCACCTGTGTAATTTCGGTAAAAGTTCAAGAACCTCAATTTGAAGGACAAACAAAGACAAAATTAGGAAATAATGATGTTGGGGGTGCTGTTGAATCTACCGTAAACGCTATCCTTGAAGCCTATTTGGAAGAAAATCCGAAAGAAGCTAAAATCATTGTCGATAAAGTGATCTTAGCGGCTCAAGCGAGAGCAGCTGCACGTAAAGCCCGCGACATGGTGCAAAGAAAAGGTGCAATGTCGGGGATGGGTTTACCTGGTAAACTTTCTGATTGCTCTAAAACAGATCCTAAAATTTGTGAAATTTATTTGGTTGAGGGAGATTCTGCTGGCGGAACTGCAAAACAAGGCCGCGACAGAGAGTTCCAAGCAATTCTGCCTTTAAGAGGTAAAATTTTAAATGTAGAAAAAGCTTTAGAACACAAAATCTACGACAACGAAGAAATTAGAAATATGTTTACTGCTTTGGGTGTCCACATTGGTACAAACGAAGAAGGTAATAAAGAACTTATTCTTGATAATTTACGTTACCACAAAGTTGTTATCATGACAGATGCCGATGTTGATGGCAGTCACATCCGTACTTTAATTTTAACTTTATTCTTTAGATACATGAAGAAATTGGTAGAAAACGGGTATTTATACATTGCCACTCCTCCACTTTATTTGGTTAAAAAAGGTAAGGAACAACGTTATTGTTGGACAGAAGAACAACGAATGGCTGCAATTAAAGAAATTGCCGCTGGTAAAGAAGAATCAGTGAATGTTCAACGATACAAAGGTTTGGGTGAAATGAACGCTGAACAGTTATGGGAAACAACCATGGATCCTAAACGTAGAACCTTCAAACGTGTTACCCTAGATAGCGCAGCTGAGGCCGATAGAGTCTTTAGTATGCTCATGGGCGATGAAGTTCCTCCAAGAAGAGAATTCATTGAAGCAAACGCGAAATATGCTAAAATTGACGTATAAACTTCTTGCGATAACAATAACAAAAAAGGCTGCAATTGCAGCCTTTTTTGTTATCGTTTATTTCTTATTTAAATTTAATTGCCGTAATTGGATTCATCTTACGAATATATC
>CAIRMY010000349.1 GCA_903879775.1 uncultured Bacteroidota bacterium | reverse complement strand
TTTGTTGCCATCGCGGGTAATGACGTCGAGTACGGAGCTCAAACGGCCGCCATAATTTGCAGGGATACCGCCTTTGATGAGTTGCACATCTTTTACGGCATCTGGATTAAAAATACTGAAGAATCCAAAAAGATGGGCAGAGTTGAACACCGGCGCATCGTCCATGAGTACAAGGTTTTGATCAATGGCACCGCCTCTCACATTAAAACCTGAAGCGCCTTCCCCCACTGTGGTTACACCAGGCAGGAGTTGAATGCTTTTGATGACGTCGGCTTCCCCCAAAAAAGCTGGGATTTTCTTAATGGTTTTACCGCTAATGCTTTGCGTTGAAATGTCGATCTTCTTTACATTGTCGTTTCTTTTGGCGCGAATATTGACTTCTTTGAAAGCCTCAGCTTCGGGCAAAAGTGCAAAAATAATTTGTTGATCTGTATTGAGGGACAAAGGGTAATCGATTTGATTGAAGCTAGAGGCGGAGATTTGAACACTCCAATTTCCAGGCGTGAGGGTCAAGCTAAAAAATCCGAAACTATTTGTAACGGCTGAGTATTTGCTATTTTTTACGGAGATAACGGCATTGTTAATGGTTTCGCCGCTGGAGCTATCTTTCACATATCCACTGAGGGTTATTTTTTGTCCCAAAAGGCAATTTGTAAAGAACAGGATTGATGTGAGAAAGAGTATTTTCCGAAACATTTGGTGCAAAGTTACTTATAAGAACAGATTTCGGGCAAAAAGGTTGGTGAATGGTAGAAATATTCGACGAAGGGGGCGAAAAAAAACCCTCAGCAAGTGCCAAGGGTTCTATGTATTTGAATTAAATAGGTTAACGGTCTTTCATTGCAACGAATTCACGCGGAGCTTCGCCGGTATAAATTTGGCGAGGACGTGCAATTGGTTGTTTTTCACGGCGCATTTCTTGCCATTGGCTGATCCAACCTGGAAGGCGGCCAAGAGCAAACAACACTGTGAAGAAGTCTGTAGGGAAACCAAGTGCTCTATAGATAATTCCAGAGTAGAAATCTACGTTCGGGAATAATTTTCTTTCAACGAAGTAAGGATCGTTCAAAGCAGTTTCTTCTAATTTTTTAGCAATTTCTAAGATTGGGTCGTTCACACCTAATTTGGCAAGAACATCATCACATGCTTTTTTAATGATTTTAGCGCGTGGGTCGAAGTTTTTGTAAACGCGGTGACCGAATCCCATCAAACGGAAAGAATCATTTTTATCTTTCGCTTTGTTGATCCATTTTTCAACGTCGCCACCATCATTTTTAATTTGCTCAAGCATTTCAAGAACTTCTTGATTTGCACCACCGTGTAACGGACCCCAAAGGGCATTGATACCGGCAGAGATAGAGCTATAAAGGTTTGATTGGCTACTTCCTACCATACGCACAGTGCTAGCAGAACAGTTTTGCTCGTGATCAGCGTGAAGGATGAGCAATTTGTTCATTGCACTTACAATCACTGGATCTGGAGTATAATCTGGTTCCGTAACTTGACCGAAGGTCATGTTTAGGTAGTTGGTCACATAATCCATATTGTTTCTTGGGAAAACGATAGGATGACCATGACGTTTTTTATAGATCATTGCACAGATTGTAGGCATTTTAGCAAGCAAACGAATGACAGTACGGTTGATTGCATCCTCATCTCTGTGTGGATTTAAGCTTTTAGGGTAGAACAAACTCAGCGCAGAAATCATGCTGCTCAATTGCCCCATTGGATGAGATCCTGTTGGGAAAGCTTTGAACATGGCTTCTAAACCTTCGTTTACTAATGTGTGCTCAGAAATTTTAGCTTCAAAATCTTTAAGTTGCGCTTCTGTTGGAAGTTCACCATGAAGTAGA
>CAIRMY010000348.1 GCA_903879775.1 uncultured Bacteroidota bacterium | reverse complement strand
TGATTTTAGAAATGTCTTTATTTTCAGGTGCCAAAGCTTCTGCTTTATTGTAATATTCAGCTGCAGCTTCAAAATTCTTTAACTTCATAGCAACATAACCAATGCGTGTTAATGATTCTAATGATTCCGGCTGGCTTAATAAATTCACAAATTCAGTGGTGAAAATAGTTGCGGAATCAACTTTCCCGGCTGGATCTAAAATTTTGTTCATTAACGCATAACTTTTTGATTTCAAATCAAGTAATTTACCGTAATAAACACTCGCCATTTCATAATTTTTAGCTTTTTGGTATAAAAATGCTATGTTTCCAATTGCAGTTTCAACCTCTAAAGCTTGTTTAACTTTGGTAGCGGAATCAATTTTACTTAACCAAAGAATATATTGTTGCTTCGCAAAGTTTGTAGAATCTGTTTTGTCTAACAACATAGAAGCTTTAGCCATTGCTGTATAAACTTGGATGTAAGACGAGTCAATAGCCAAGAAGTTTTTATTAACTTGAATTTGCTCTTCATATTTTTTTGATTTATTGAGAGCACGATCCATATAAAAAAGGTCACGTTTGTTGATTTTGCCAGATTTTTTAATGACTTTCAACTTTGAAATTTCATAAGCTTCATTGAAACGACCACCATTATACAACTGTTCAATTGCAACATCATACCAACCATCATTGGTGTGAGCAGTATCCATCAAAACAGATTTGTACACACGCATACCTTCAGCAATTGAAGAGTCCCTGATTAACAAATTCGCTTTATTAAAAGATTCTTTTTGAGAAAGACTTCTCTTCATTGAAGCAACATATTTATCTTCATATAATTTAAAGTTTCTCAAGGCTTCTCTATTTTCGTCAGGCGTTGTATTTTTCTTACCTACATAAGCATAAGCAATTACACCATAAATATTTGCAAATTCGTATACAGCTAACAAGTCGTTACCTTCTGAAATGGCTTCATCAAATTGACTATTTAAGTAAAGCGCTTCAACGAATCGTCGACGTGCAGATAGATTGTTGTTTCTTTTGAGGTATTCTTTAAAATAGAATATGGCGCTATCATTTTGTTTATTCAAACCAAAAACTTCAGCCAATTGACGGTAAGCCGGTGCATAATCTTTGTCTTTGCCCAAAGCTTCATGAATTCGAATTTTTGATAATTCATAATTTTGAACTCTGCGATAAACTCTAGCTTCTCTCAAAAGTGGTCGAGGATCTTCAGGAGACTCGTAACCCGCAGTGATATATTGTTGAATGGTTTGAGATTGATCTGTACCTTTTGTGATTAACATGGCATCTCCCATTAACAATTTGGTTTCATAATCGTCTGTTGCAGAAGCTAGCAATTTTTCTGCTTCTTTTGCGTACTCCATTAATACTGACGGGTGCGCAAATTCAATCATCAAATAATTTCTTGCTAACTCTTTGTTGATAAAAGGGAGTAATTTCTTTTTCTCGGTTAAAGCTTTAGAAACAAAAATCTGAAAAGAGTCTTTTTGATTTTGACGCAAAGCCAAATGTGCTTTACCAACATAGTTGATCATGCATTTTGGTGACATTGCAATACCAGTGTTAAACATTCTATTGGCCGCAATTGTATCGCCCTTTAGAATTTGATTTAAACCGCCATAATAATAAAAGTTAGCTTCTTTCGGTTTTGCTGTAATTAATTCTTGAAATACTTTCTCAGCATCCTCGAATTGTTCGTTGCGAGATAAACGATTTGCTTCATCAAGAGATTGTGCATTTAGTTGAAATGACACAAATGCAATTAAGCTGAATAGGGATAATTTTATAATTTTCATTTTGGAACTGCAAAAAAACTAAATAATTGTTATTTATATGTTATGATAAACGAATATTTTTAATAAATGTTTT
>CAIRMY010000347.1 GCA_903879775.1 uncultured Bacteroidota bacterium | reverse complement strand
AGACATAAATTTGTAGCATGAATTTTTGCATTTTTCACAAATTATCTAGAGAAAGTTACGCTCAAACACTTGATAAACAAAGACATATATTTCAAAATGCAATAGATTCAAAACACAATGGTGAGAAACCGATGAATCAACTCATTTCAGTAGAGCACAACCATGTTTATACTTTTGGAAAACACGCAGAAAAATCTAATTTACTTGTAAATCCTCAGTTTTTGAACAATTTAGGGGCTGAAACCTTCGAAATTGAGAGAGGTGGCGATATTACCTACCATGGTCCAGGTCAACTCGTTGTGTATCCAATTTTTGATTTAGAGCAGCTCAATATTGGAATCAAAAAATATGTTTCAAATATTGAATTGGCAATTATCAATACACTCAAGGAGTTTAACATTGAAGCTGGAATCATTCCGAACAGAATAGGTGTATGGTTAGATATTGGCCAATTAAACGAACGTAAAATTGCTGCAATTGGCATTAAAAGTAGCAGATATGTAACCATGCATGGCTTGGCTTTAAATGTAAACACAGATTTAAATATGTTCAATCATATTGTTCCTTGCGGGATTGCAAATAAAGGAGTCACAAGTATTCAAAAAGAATTGAACGAAAATATTGATATGTTCGAAGTAAATTCTATACTTGTAAATCAGTTTAAGCATATCTTTGAATTACAAAATTATGAACAATAAATATATCAAATGGTTAATTTTCGGAGGAGTAATCTTGGTATTATTCTTCTGGATTATCGGCAGCTACAACGGTTTAGTAAATAAAGACGTTGATGTACAAAAAGCTTGGAGTAATGTAGAAACTCAATACCAACGCAGATCAGACTTAATTGTTAACATTGTGAAAATTGCAATGAAAGCAAGTAAAGTTGAGAATAAAATCCTCAGAGATGTCATTGAAGCGAGAAATAATGCAAATTCAATTAAAGTTGATCCATCTAAATTAAGTGAAGAATCGATTAACAAATTTGCAATGGCTCAAAACCAGGTAAAAAGCAGTTTTAACGTTGTTGTTGAACAATACCCAGATTTGAAATCTATTCCTCAATTTGCAAAAATCCAAGACGAGATTGCGGGCACTGAAAATCGCGTAGGTACAGCAAGAACAGACTTTAACGCTGCGGTTTCAGATTATAACAAATCGGTTCGTAGCTTCCCAAGTAACATTTTTGCAGGAATTTTTGGATTCCAACAAAAAGCTACGTTCAAAGCAGATGAAGGTACCGACAAAGCACCGAATCTCGACGAAGTTTTAGACAAAGAATAAAT
This sequence comes from uncultured Bacteroidota bacterium, assembly GCA_903879775.1. Classification (GTDB taxonomy): domain Bacteria; phylum Bacteroidota; class Bacteroidia; order NS11-12g; family UBA955; genus VMCP01. The sequence goes on along the minus strand of CAIRMY010000347.1, from coordinate 5,691 downwards.
ATTCATGTTTCCTTGGTTACACCATTCCTGCCCTGTAGAAAAAATTGAGGCATCCTTAATTGTAAATGCAATTAGAGAAGCTGAAAAGCATACTTCTGCCGAAATTAGAGTTCATTACACTTCAAAGAAGTCTAAAATGACTTTACTTCAAGAAGCGGAAAGAACTTTTAATACGTTGGATATGCATCAAACAGAACTCAGAAATGGTGTACTCATTTTTTTACGCTTAAAAACAAAAGAAATTGCAATCCTTGGAGATATTGGCATACACAAATTTGTTGGAAACGAATTTTGGGAAGCCGTAAAAGAAGATATGATTGCAAAAATTAAAGCTTCCAACATTACCCAAGGTATTATTGCTGGCGTTGAATTGGCCGGAAAACAACTCAGCATTCACTTCCCCCCAAGTCATGAAAACCCTAATGAACTTTCAGACGAAATTACTCATGATTAAAAAACTTTTACTTCTTTTCACATTATTTGCGGGGATATTTTCTGCACTCGAAGCAGAACAAACTTTGCCAAAAATTACAGGGCAACCAAAACATATTTATGATTTCGCCCAAGTTTTGACTGCCGATCAATTAAGTCAAATTGAATCTTTTTTATTGGGCTATGAAGATTCAACATCCACTCAAATTGCAGTGCTAATTGAATCAGATTTAAACGGATATGATGTTTTTGATAGAGCCATGTTTGTTGCTCGTGAATGGAAAATCGGTCAAAAAGACAAAAACAATGGCATTTTACTTTATATAGCAGTGAATGACCATAAATATCATACCGTTGTTGCAAATGCAGCACAAGGCAAGTTAAATGATGGAATTGTAGGCGATATTCAACGAGATTTTTTAGTTCCAGGTTTAAAATCAAATGATTATTACAGTGCCATTTTTAATACCGTAAATGCATATGCTTCTGCCTTGAAAGGAGAATTCAAAGGAACATCCTTCAAAAGGAAAAAAGCTAAATTCCCTAAATTCATTGTGCCGTTAATCATTATATTGTTGATTTCACGATTCAGAAAACGCGGCAATGGCGGTGGATTTGGCAGCAGTGGGTTTTACACCCCACCAATTTTTATGGGTGGTGGTTTTGGAGGTGGATTCGGTGGCGGATCTTCCAGCGGTGGAAGTTCTTGGGGCGGATTCGGCGGTGGCGGCGGATTCGATGGCGGCGGTGCCGGCGGTAGCTGGTAATTAATACACGATCCTATAAATGTAATACGTTTGATTTACATTGACAGGATTTAGCCAAACCATAAAACGATCCAAATAACTCGATTCAACCATTTTCTCAAATACCAAACCTTTAACTTGTTCTTGAACTCTTTTCATTCGAATCGATAAATCTTTAGGCTCTGCGAAAATGATATGCGTAGGCAATGGTTTATGTTGAGCTCTGATGGCTTCAAATATTTGTTTTGCACTGTTTTCTTGTGTAATTGTATAATAATCATTCCATACACCGTGATAAAATCGAGGCATTAATACGGATCCCCACATATGGGTTGTTTCCAAAGCAAAATATTCGACTCCTCCCCTTTCTCTGAAATAATTCATTGCTCTGAGCTTACTCACTTTCGTTGAAGCTGGCGTCAAAAAAAGCAATAGAATTGTGTTCAATATCCAAACAAACTTCCAACTTCGTTGATACAATTTGATGCGCTTTTGCCACCATAAACTCTTTTCAACAAATTCATTCCACCCGGCAACACCAACGATGATGAAAAATGGCAACATTGTTAAAATAAATCGTTCTTGTTTATTTGGGAAATAAGAATGGAAAATAAAGAAAATTGCTGCTGGTAATGACAATAGCAAATACTTTTTAAATCTGTAAACATTCCCATAAAACAAATACAAACTCAAGGGCACAATAAACAAACCAAGAATTAATAAAGTGTAGTTGTACCAAGGACCGTTGGGGTATTCTGCAGAGTGATTGAGATTGTAATTTGTATATTCTAAAAACTCAGCAAAAGGTTTGCCCCAAACCAAATAATCGACAACGCCTTGAAATAAAGCTATGCTCAATAAAACACCTAAGCCAAATTGTAAGGCCTTTATAAGTTCTTTCTGAATCAAGAGAACAAGTCCTATTCCACCCAATATCAAAATGGTTTGAAATCTGAATGAAAAAGAAATTCCCGCAATAAATCCAATGAAAACAAATTTCCTAAAGTTCACTATTTTTTGATGCTTTAATAGCATGTAAACGGCAAACATGATAGGCGGTATAGAGACCACTTCAACCAAATTTCTCACTGACAATAATGGAAAAATCCAAAAGATGCTCAGTAACCAACCCACAGTAATTGCTGTTTTCTCTGTAGAAACGATTTTTGCAATTTTAAAACCGTAATAGATAATTGTCATGCTGTAAATGGCGTGGATTAACCGCACCAAAAACATTATCAGTTCAGGATTTGTGATTCCGAAAAGCTTAAGTCCCTCAAAAAAATAATAATGCAATCCAGCATAAAAAAAGCTATGTCCACCAGGAACCTTAGCCCCAAAAGCAGGTAACCAATCATTGTGAATTCCTTCGACCCAATGTTGAGCAATTTCAATTACCAAAAAATGATCATCCTGGAATGCGAATCCTTCTGAAAAAACGACTGCTATCATGCGAAATATAAGTCCAATTATCAGAATTACATTCAAAGTATGGCTTTTGTAGAGGTTCAAAAAACGCTGAATCATAATTGCAAAAATAGTTAATTGATATCGCTAAAGTTTGGATTTATCAAAAATTGATCATTTAATAAACTTATTTTGTTATAAACCTTTCATGCCGGTCAATTGTTGCTTATTTTTGCACTTTTATGAAACCCTTGGCTTCCAACATCCACCTTCCCAATGAAAACGAACCCCAAATTGAGATAATTGGAGCCCGAGAACACAATCTTAAAAACGTAGATTTATCTATTCCTCGTCAAAAACTTGTTGTTTTTACTGGTCTATCAGGATCTGGTAAAAGCAGTTTGGCTTTTGACACCATTTTTGCTGAAGGTCAACGAAGATATTTAGAAAGTTTTTCGGCATATGCACGTCAATTTATTGGCGACATGAAACGCCCAGATGTTGATAAAATTAAAGGGCTATCACCCGTTATTTCTATTGAACAAAAAACTGTTTCTAGAAATCCAAGGAGCACCGTTGGCACGGTCACAGAAGTTTATGACTTTTTCAGATTGCTTTTTGCCAGAGCTGGTGAAGCATTTTCGCATGTAACTGGTGAGAAAATGGTTAAACTTTCTGAAGAGCAAATTTTGAATACGGTTGTCGAAAAATTCGACACTCAAAAAGTCATGGTTCTCGCACCTGTGGTTAAAGCTAGAAAAGGGCATTACCGCGAATTATTCGAACAAATCAAGAAAAAAGGATACACCAAAGTACGGGTTGATCAGAAAATCATGACCATCACACCAAATATGCAATTAGACCGATATAAAATTCACGATATCGAAATTATTGTAGACCGTTTGGAAGTGAAAAGTGTATCAACACAAAGATTGCAAGACACCATTAAAACGGCCATGAAATCTGGTGATGGATATTTTACGATACTCGATGCCAACGAAAAAGAATTTCCATTTAGCAAGTTTTTAATGGACCCAATTAGCGGTATTAGTTATGATGAACCACAACCAAATATGTTCTCTTTCAATTCGCCTTATGGTGCTTGTAAAGCATGTGAGGGACTCGGTGAAATTGGCGAGGTTAACATGGATTTCATTGTCCCTAATAAGAAAAAATCGATCAATAAAGGTGGAATAGTTCCAATTGGTGAATTGAGGGAAAACTGGACGTTCTTGCAACTCAGAGCACTTGCGAGCCATTTGAAATTTAGTTTGGCTGATCCAATTGATAAATTAACGGAAGATCAGCTTCAAGCTGTGATGTATGGATATGAAGATCCTATTCCCGTTACACAAACTGGATCTGATGGTAAAAAGAAATCTTGGGAAACCACATACAAAGGAGTTGTAAATATTGTTTCTGATAGTTATTACGAATCCGACGACGATAAAATGCGACAATGGGCTGAAGAATTTATCCATCAAACCACATGTAATGTTTGTAACGGAGATCGCCTAAAATTAGAAGCACTTCACATCAAAATCGCGGATAAAAACATTGCCCAATTATCGAGAATGAACATCGATGAACTTTATGAATGGGTGCAGAATGTTCACGATAAATTAACCGAACGTCAAACCATTATTGCCCGTGATTTATTGAAAGAGATTGGCAACCGACTTTCCTTTTTAAATGGTGTTGGCTTGGGATATCTATCCCTTAATAGCCCTGCGAAAACGCTCAGCGGCGGTGAAGCTCAACGAATTCGTTTGGCAACTCAAATTGGTTCGAAATTGGTGAATGTGCTTTATATTTTAGATGAGCCATCAATTGGATTGCACCAACGCGACAACGAGAAATTAATCAATTCATTAAAAGAATTGCGCGACCTAGGAAACTCTGTTTTGGTTGTTGAACATGACAAAGACATGATGATGGCAAGTGATTGGTTGGTTGAAATAGGACCCTTTGCAGGTAAAAAAGGTGGTGAAATTGTTGCAAGTGGAACTGTGAAAGATTTTATTGAATCTGACACTACCACAGCGAAATATTTGAAGGGACTAGAGAGTATTCCAGTGCCGTCGGTGAGAAGAAAACACAACAATGAATTCATTGTGCTTAAAGGTGCCAAAGGAAATAATCTTAAAAATGTTACCGTCAAAATTCCAATTGGAAATTTAGTTTGTATTAGTGGGGTAAGTGGTAGCGGAAAATCTACACTCATCAACGAAACTTTATATCCTTTGGCTCACAGCAAAGTATACGGTTCTCAATACCGACCTCTAGCCTATGATTCTATTACAGGACTAGAGTATATTGACAAAGTTATCCGTATCGATCAAAGTCCAATTGGAAGAACTCCAAGGAGCAATCCAGCAACTTATGTTGGAGTATTTCAAGAAGTTAGAAACCTTTTTACAAACTTACCTGAAGCTAAAATAAGGGGTTACAAACCTGGAAGATTCAGTTTCAATGTAAAAGGTGGCCGTTGTGAGGGATGTGGTGGCGGTGGCAGAAAAGTCATCGAAATGAATTTCTTACCAAACGTTGAAATAGAATGCGACGTTTGTCTGGGCAAAAGATACAACCGTGAAACCTTAGAGGTACGTTACAAAGGAAAAAGCATTTCTGATGTTTTAGAAATGCCTATTTCACAAGCAGTTGAATTCTTTGAATCAATTCCATTAATTTCAAGGAAAATCAATACAATGAATGAAGTAGGTTTAGGCTACATTACACTCGGTCAAAGCAGCACTACATTAAGTGGAGGTGAAGCCCAAAGGGTAAAACTTGCTACTGAATTGAGTAAGAGAGATACTGGTAAAACCCTTTATATTTTAGATGAACCTACAACTGGATTACATTTCGACGATATCAAACAACTTTTAGGTGTACTTCAAACTTTAACCGACAAAGGAAATACTGTCATTGTGATTGAACACAATATGGATGTAATTAAAGTTGCAGATTGGGTGATTGATGTTGGTCCTGAAGGCGGATCCGGTGGCGGACAAATTCTTGTTGAAGGGCCACCTGAGAAAATTGCAAAAGCAAGCAATAGTTATACCGGAAGATTTTTGAAACTCGAATTATAAATTCGCTCATT
>CAIRMY010000346.1 GCA_903879775.1 uncultured Bacteroidota bacterium | reverse complement strand
TCTATCATAATCAAATTTATTGGAAATCATTCGATGGCAAACAATATGATCTATTCAACCTACTAAGCTTTAAAAACTTTCCAATTTTATTTGATAGAATAGATGGAAGTGAGGAGTTTTATTATCAAAATGATACACAAAAAATTCAGGCAATTAAATGTCAGTTAAATGGTAAGTTTGGTCTGTTTTCATTTTCCGAAAACAAATTTTATCCGTTAACAAAACTTCAAGATATTCAATTATCAGATGGGGTTTACATGAATCCTTTTGAATATTTTTCCCCGACAAAAAATATCTTTTATTTGGCCAAAAGCAATCATAAATGGGGTGTTTCAACATTAAATATCATTCAATCAAAAGATTCTGTTCTTGTTCCATTTCTCTACGACACGCTCATTCCTGAAAAATATTATGGACTAACTATACTCAAGGCAAAATTGAATGATCGCTGGTTCTACATAGATTATTTGAATCAAGAAATTGATATTCCTCTGAATACAGATCAGTTTTTTTATGCAAAACGATTTTTTGATTTTAGTCATGCACAACTTTCTTCATATTTTCTTTTGATAAATCCAACTGGTACGAGAGTAAAAAATGCTTTTGATTTAGATGATCGAGTATATTCCGATATAATTCCGGAAATGAGATATTTCAATACGTATAATGGTGATATTATTCAAGGAGGCAAGTTCTTGATTTATAATGAAATGTTAAGAAAGCAAGTCGACGAGTCACTTTATGATTCCATTTGGCTCATTCAAACAAATTCAACTCCAGTTTATTCATCGGAATTTGTAAATGTTAATAATTATGAATATTTCAACCCATCAAATATGCGCAATGTAAGTGAAATGTTAGGGAGTTCGACGTTTTATTCTATCCCATATTTTCTAATATTTAAAGATGGTAAAAAAACAATTATAACAGATCAAAATAAGATGATTCTTCCTTTTACCACTGAAGATATAGAAATAAAAAGAAATAGCTATCGTGAAATTATTGGAACCGTTGATACAGAATTTGGTGAAGAGAATTTATTTAAGTATGTTTCAAAATTAGTTTTTAAAACAAAAAGCAGTCAGATTGAAGTCAATTTTGATCATGACTTTTAAAACACAAAGTAAAGTCTTGCATTGATTCTGCGGCCTGTGAGATATTCAGGTACGCCATAACGATTGTTATTAAGATCTTTAACCCAACTATAAGCAATCACATTATTAATGTCTAACAAGTTGAAAAAATCTAATGAAAACCAAGCTTCATTGATGCCATGGAAAGATTTTCCCGATTTCGATTGAATTAAAACTTTTGAAAATCCAATATCAACTCTTCGGTAAGGTGGTATTACATTTGGCGTAGTGGTATATCGAGCCATTCCATCCAAGAAATAAGGCATTCCCGTACCAACAACAAGTCTTAAATTTACTCTAACTGATGGATATTTGACCAATCTGTCCTGGAAAACAATTGCAAAATTTAAACGTTTATCGGTTGGTCTACGAAGCCAATCGCTTTGAACCATTTCATTCTGATTGTTTGTGTATTGAATTCTCTCTTTTGCCTCTAATATGCTCACTGTAAACCAACTTTCCAATCCTTTGTTAAATTGACCGTAAATTCGGTTATCAACTCCCCAAGCGTATCCTGTTGAGTTGTTGTTGGCATAATATCGTATGCGAATATTGTCGAACAAATAGGGTACAAGGTCTGTCATGTATTTATAATATCCCTCAACAGTATATTTAAATCGGCGATTCCAAAGTGTTAAATATCTGTCCATTCCCAAAACCAAATGGTAAGATTTTTGAGACTTCACATCCGTATTTAAATTCCCATCAAAATCTCTCAATTCACGGTAAAATGGAGGCTGGTGATAAGCACCAATTGAGAGTTTCCATGCAATGTCTTTCCGTTTTAAAGAGTCGTCAACTTTTGAGTTATATAGTTTGTTGGGTTCAAACTTTATGCTCAATCGAGGCATCACAATTAACTCGTTATTTAGGCTCCAATAATTTGATCTAACACCAACTGTCATCCACAACCCCTTAGCTTTATTGAGTGCAATCTTTGATTGAATAAATCCGCTATATCTGAATGATTGTATTAAGTTAGATGATCGAACATAATCGTCGAGCATGATCGAATCTTGGCTATAGCTAAATGTGGGGCTATTGTAGTCCGCACTGTCATTGTATAACCATTGTAGAAATCGATCTTTTACTGTTTCACGATTGATTCTAAATCCATATTTGAATGATAATTTAGCCGTTGATTTGCCAATATTTCCAAGGTGAGAAAAATTCAATATTTGTGAACGAAGTTGATTTCTTCCGTGGTTCAAATAATAGCCATAACCTAGTGTTCTTAAGGGTTTTCCGTAAGATTTAGAGCTCATATCTCTATCAAGTTCATTTAATTGATAAGCACCTTCAATGTCAAAATATTCTTGTTCATTGATATCGGTGATGCTGAATATCCATTTAAAACTGTTGTTTAAATTTCTTTGGTAGTTTACTGTCAATGCGCCTAGTCCGTATCTGTAGTTCATGTTTTCTTGACCTCCCATCAATACATTGAGCTGGTAGGCCTGTTGAACGGTTCCAAATTCAGTTGTTCGCGATTCTGGCAGCAATTGGAAGGCGTTGGTTGCGAAATTTCCTAAAAAGTTAATATTCCAACGGATGCTTGGTTTCCATTCTAAGTATGTTTGAACATCCATGAAATTCATAGCATAGGTTCCGGCAGTATTCAATGTTCCAGTTAACAATGAATTCGAAAAATGCCTGAAACTTAATAGTCCTGCCATCTTTTTCTTAGAACCCTCAACACTCGCAGAATTTATCATTGTTCCAAGGTTTACTTGAGATCTAAATGTATCCGGTTTAATGTATTCAACATCTAAGACTGAACTCATTTTATCGCCATATTGCGATTCGAAGCCTCCGGCACTGAATTTAACGGATTGAACCAAGTCTGGATTGATAAAACTCAATCCTTCTTGTTGTCCACTTTGGATTAATTGAGGACGAATGATCTCAATATCGTTCACGTAAATCAAATTTTCATCGAAATTTCCACCTCGAACAGAAAATTGTGACGACATTTCATTTCCAGAACTCACACCGCCCAAAGTTTGAATGAGTGATTCTATACCAGAGCCAATTGCAGGATTTGCCCTAAGCTCTTTGGTTTTAACCTCATCTATAAAAGTACCTTTATCGCCTTTAATGATTTCGACGGCCAAAAGCAAATCATCACCATCTCCAAAATGAATTGTATCAGCGCGATTGATAGAGTTTTGCAAGGTGAATTTATATCCAAATACAATGTCCTTGCCAAGATATCCATGAATGATTACCGGGAAGAACTTCGCATTGAATTCAAAATATCCATATTCATTGGTTGTTGTAACCAAATCTTCAGAATAGTAAATTTCAACGCCTTTTGCAGGTTTATTTTGTCTATCCAATACAATTGCAGACAATTTAGTTTGGGCTTGTAAACCAAAGCAAAAAGCAGCAAAAAAGAGGATAATGAAATGTTTCACCTTTGTTAAACGCTAAAAACGTTTATTTATTTTGTGATTTCCACCAATTCTGCAATGGTCTTCGTAGGATTTTCTGATCCAAAAACAGTATTTCCAGCAACCAAAACATCCGCACCGGCTTCAACCAATAGTTGAGCGTTGTTTAGGGCCACTCCGCCATCAATTTCAATCAGCGTATTTAATCCCATTTCAACAATTATCGCTTTCAATTCAATGATTTTATTGTAGGTGTTTTCAATGAATTTTTGACCACCAAAGCCTGGATTAACGCTCATCAAGCAAACCAAATCACAAAGTGGTAAAATGTCCCTCAATAATGAAACTGGGGTATGAGGATTTAAAGCCACTCCAGCTTTCATGCCTTGATTTTTAATTTCACTTAAAGTACGATGAAGGTGAGTGCAGGCCTCGTAATGAACTGTAAGTACATGAGCTCCGGCATCAGCGAAGGTTTTGATATATCGATCAGGATCAACAATCATCAAATGCACATCTAAGGTTTTTGTAGCCTTTTCTTTCAAAGGTTTCATCAAAGGAAATCCAAAAGAAATGTTTGGAACAAATACTCCATCCATAACATCAACATGAAACCATTGGGCTTCACTGTTGTTAATCATTTCAATTTCTTCGTAAAGTTTGCCAAAATTGGCAGATAAAATCGACGGCGCGATGATAGCAGACATGCTGCAAAATTACTCAATTGAAATGGATTTCAATCTATCTCTTTTTATTTTTTAAAAGACAATGCAATTCAATACATTCAACAGCTTCTTTCACATCGTGAACCCTAAGAATATGGCTTCCATGTTCTAGAGCAATCATGTTTAATGCAGTTGTGCCATTTAAGGCTTCACTTTGGCTTGATTTTAGAGGTCTATAAATCATGCTTTTTCTAGAAATACCCGTTAAAATTGGTCGTTCTATCACAGAAAAAACATTAGATTCATTCAGTAATTGGTAATTGTGGGCAACGGTTTTTCCAAACCCATATCCCAAATCTAATATCCAATCATAGATGCCCATTTTTTCAAAAAGATTCTTTTTTGATACAAAATAATCCAAAACTTCCTGCGTAACATTTGTGTATTCAGGATTGATCTGCATATTTTGAGGATCACCTTTTTTATGCATAGCAATATAGGGGACATTGTGCTTTGCCACAATTTCTAACATTTGTGGTTCAAATTCACCTGCGGTAATATCATTTACAATATGGGCTCCAGCCGAAATACATTCATCGGCAACTTTAGCGTAAAACGTATCAATGCTGATCCAAATATTTGGAAATTTGTCTTTAACTGCTTCTATCACTGGAAGTAACTGATTCAGTTCATGAGCATGGGAAAGGAGGGTGGCTCCAGGGCGACTACTTTGAGCTCCCAAGTCAATAATACTCGCTCCATCGTGAATCATCGATTCAATATTGGTCAATGCTTGTGAAACAGATTGCGATCTGCTCTCGGCATAGAATGAATCACTCGTTAGATTCACAATTCCCATAACAACTGGAGTGTTGAGCGATAAGATTTTTCCTTTTGATTGAAGTGTAAACATGATAGAATGAAAAAGGGAGTGTTTCCACTCCCTTAATTATGAATGATTTATCAAATTATTTGATTGTGTCATCTGGATTTCCAACCATATTCTCAGGTTTTACCCATTCGTTAAATTGCTCATCGGTAAGCAAGCTTAAAGCAATGGCAGCTTCTTTTAAAGTTGTGCCTTCTTTATGTGCTTTTTTCGCAATTTTAGCCGCATTTTCATAACCAATGTGCG
>CAIRMY010000345.1 GCA_903879775.1 uncultured Bacteroidota bacterium | reverse complement strand
AGGTGAAGTATTGGCAAAAAGAGATTTGAATCCAAATATAGTAGCTGGTAATGACAAACGTCCGGGAGGTTTTGAAAGACCAGGCTTTGGTGGAAACGATCGTGGAGATCGCGGTGGAGATAGAAGAGGTGGTGGAAATCGTGGTGGCGGAAAACGCACAGGAACTAAATAATTAATTTTGAACAAGTCTAACAAGAAATAGAACATGTTACAACCAAAAAGAACGAAACACAGAAAAGCGCACAAAGGAAGAATCAAAGGCGATGCAAAAAGAGGAGCAACCTTAGCGTTTGGTACATTTGGACTAAAATCTTTGGAACCCAAGTGGATTACTAATCGTCAGATTGAAGCTGCTCGTCAGGCCATGACTCGTCACATGAAACGTGAAGGTAATGTATGGATTCGCATTTTCCCTGATAAACCAATTACTGCAAAACCAGCCGAAGTACGTATGGGTAAAGGTAAAGGAAATCTTGAGTACTATGCAGCTGTAGTAAAACCAGGACGTATCAGGTTTGAAATTTCAGGCGTTAGTCTTGAAATCGCTAAAGGAGCATTGTCTCTTGCAGCTCAAAAATTACCAGTAGCAACTAAGATCGTTGTTCGTAGAGATTATCACGAAGCTTAAACATTTAATATAAAGTAAAATGGCAGCAAAAACTAAAAAAGCAAGCAAAACAGATTTAAGTTCACTCAGTGAGCAAGATATCTTGAGAAATATAGAGGAAGCAGAAATTCGTTTGAAAAGAATGAAGTTCAGTCATGCGATTACACCTATCGATAATCCGATGAGTATCCGTATACTGAGAAGAGAGCTTGCTCAATTGAAAACTGAACAACGTAGAAAACAATTAGAATCTTAAAAAAAGAAAAAACCATTCCAATGGCAGAAGTAGCAATATTAAGAGGTCGCCGTAAAACTCGTGTAGGGTTGGTTACCAGTAATAAAATGGAAAAGTCAATTACCGTGACTGTTGAGCGTAAAGTAAAACATCCGATTTATGGTAAGTTCCTAAAGAAAACAACAAAATTCATGGCTCATGATGAGAAAAATGAATGTTCGATTGGTGATATCGTAAAAATCATGGAAACTAGACCTTTAAGCAAAAACAAATGCTGGAGACTAGTAGAAATAGTAGAAAAAGTAAAATAGTTTATTACTGCAAAAGTTTAATTAAACTCTATAAGTTATTAAAAATCAGTAATATAAATAAAACTAAAGTAAAATGATACAACAAGAAAGTAGACTAAATGTAGCCGATAATAGTGGAGCCAAAGAAGTTCTTTGTATCCGTGTATTGGGAAATTCAGGTCAAGATTATGCCAAAATCGGCGACAAGATCGTAGTTACTGTGAAGGACGCTATGCCTGGAAGTGCTGTTAAAAAAGGAACAGTCGTGAAAGCGGTTATCGTTCGTACCAAAAATAAACTTCGTCGTAAAGATGGTTCTTATATCCGTTTTGATGACAACGCAGTTGTAATCTTAAACGCAGCAGATGATCCAAGAGGTACTCGTATTTTCGGGCCTGTTGCCAGAGAACTTCGTGACAAAGGTTACATGAAAATTATATCATTAGCACCAGAAGTGCTTTAATTCACAAATTAAATTAAATAAAGTGAAAACTAGATTTAAACCAAAATATAGCATCAAAAAAGGCGACCAAGTCGTAGTGATTTCAGGTGCAGATAAAGACAGAACGGCTCCGAAAACAGTCCTTTCTGTTATACCAGACGAGAAAAGTCCAAAAGTGTTAGTAGAAGGTGTTAACATCAAAACGAAACACAAAAAGCCGAATGCTCAAAATCCGCAAGGAAGTATTGTTAAAGAAGAAGCACCTATCGCTTTATCGAATGTACAACTTTGGGATGCAAAAGCTAAAGCAGCAACTAAAGTTCGTCGCGAAAGAAAAGATGGAAAAGCAGTTCGTATATCTAAAAAATCAGGGGAGGTAATTAAATAATGAGCACAACAACTTACATACCACGTATGCAGACTAAGTACAGCACTGAAGTTGTACCTGCATTAATGAAAAAATTTGGCTACAAGTCGATTATGCAATGTCCACGTTTAGTGAAAATTTGTATGAATCAAGGTGTAAAAGGATCAGTTTCTGATAAAAAATTGATTGACAATGCTATTGATGAAATGACAAATATCTCTGGACAACGTGCTGTAGCAACTATGTCCAAAAAGGATATCTCTAACTTTAAGTTGAGAAAAAATATGCCAATCGGTGCACGAGTTACATTACGTAGCAAAACGATGTATGAATTCTTAGATCGCTTTGTTGCAGTATCTTTACCACGTGTAAGAGATTTTAAAGGAATCAATGATAAAGCATTTGATGGTCGTGGAAACTATACCATCGGTATTACAGAGCAAATCATTTTCCCTGAAATTGATATTGATAAATTACCTCGTATCAGCGGAATGGATATTACTTTTGTAACAACTGCTCGTACTAACGAAGAAGCATACGAATTGTTGAAAGAACTAGGTATGCCTTTTAAAAACCTTAACGTAAAAAATAATTAATATACATGGCAAAGCAATCAGTAAAAGCCCGTCAGCGTAAACGCGAAAAAATGGTAGCTCAATATGCAGAAAAACGCAAAGCGTTGAAAGCTGCAGGAGATTATGCAGGATTAGATAAATTACCTAAAAATGCATCACCAGTAAGACTTCACAATCGCTGTCAACTTACAGGACGTGGAAAAGGTTATATGCGTCATTTTGGAATTTCGCGTGTGATTTTCCGTGAAATGGCCTTGAACGGACTTATCCCAGGTGTTAAAAAAGCCAGTTGGTAATTATATAATTAAACTTGAGTAGTTTTTAAAGTCATCTACCTTAAAAAATGATTTAAAACAAATTAAAATCTTAATACTAAAACAATGGTAACAGATCCTATAGCAGACTTTTTAACTAGAATTAGAAATGCCCAAATGGCGGGACATCGTATTGTAGAAATACCAGCTTCTAATATGAAAAAAAGAATGACTGAAATATTGTATGACAAAGGCTATATCCTTAAATACAAATTCGAAGATGATAACAAACAAGGTTTGATTAAAATCGCGTTGAAATATGACGTGAACTCTAAAGTACCTGCAATACGCGGTCTTGAGAGAGTTAGCCGACCAGGTTTGCGTCAATATTCAAAACCAGCTGAAATCAGACGTGTACAAAATGGATTAGGAATTGCAATTCTTTCTACTTCAAAAGGTATCATGACTGATAAAGAAGCAAAAGCAAACAATGTTGGTGGTGAAGTATTATGCCACATTTATTAATAACTAATATTAACTTAATAGATTACTGAATCATTCAGTTTTCAACTAAAAATAGAAAAAATGTCTAGAATAGGAAAACAACCGATAGCATTACCTGCTGGAGTTACTTTAACAGTAAGCCCTTCTAATGAAGTCGTAGTAAAAGGTCCAAAAGGAGAATTGAAACAACCAATCGATCGTGATATCGTAGTTGCAGTCAATGATGGCAATATTGAAGTAAGCCGTCCTACCGATCAAATTCGTCATCGTGCAATGCATGGTCTTTACAGATCTATCATTTCTAATATGGTGAAAGGTGTTACGGAAGGTTTTGAAAAGAAATTAGAATTAGTCGGTGTAGGTTTTAAAGCATCTAACCAAGGTAATATTCTTGATCTTGCTTTAGGATATTCTCATAATATTATTTTTGAAATTCCTAAAGAATTAACGTTAACGACTTTAACTGAGAAAGGAGCTAACCCAATCATTACACTACAAGGTTCTGACAAACAATTACTTGGTCAAGTAGCTGCTAAAATCAGAAGTTTACGTAAGCCTGAACCATACAAAGGAAAAGGTGTTAAATATGTAGGAGAATTTATTCGTCGTAAAGCTGGTAAATCTGCTGGTAAATAAAATTAAATT
>CAIRMY010000344.1 GCA_903879775.1 uncultured Bacteroidota bacterium | reverse complement strand
CCCAGCTCAAAATACTTTAGTTGTAAACGGCTTAAATGAAAACCAATCAATTCGATTTACCGATGTTACTGGTAAATCAACCATGTTAATGGTGCGTGAAAACAATCAAATTGATATTTCACATTTGGCAAGAGGTATATATTTCTTAACCATCGATAATCATGGAGAAATTTTCAAACTTGGGAAGTTCATCTTAGAAAATTGAGAAATTTCAAAATCATATTTTTAGAAAAAAAACCGTTTTTTAACGGTTTTTTTTCGTTTATATTCTCTTTGTTTTTATGGTTTTTGACATTGCAAATATTTTCCAGAGTTTTCATTTTTATATTTGCTTTGTTTAAACATATAAGTTTGTATGATTTTTTTTTAAGTACTATTCACGGTGTTAAACAAGATATTTCAATCTCCTCATATCTTACCTTAATAGCCCTCGTATTGTTGATATTCGCCAATTATAAAAAAACAAAAGTTTTCATTTCTTTAGTTTATATCATCTTGATAGGATTGTCAATGTTTGTGGTTGTTTTAACCTTGCTCGACATTCAACTCATTGAATATTGGAATCGGAAAGTTGATTTGCAAATGTTCTTCTATTTGAAATTCCCCAAAGAAGTGTTCAACACAATGTCGGGGATGTTTTGGATCATTGCATTTACAGGTATTTTATTGTTGACATTAATACTCAGAACGGTTTTTTTGCGTCTTTTTCAAAACAATATTGAAAAATCTTTTGTAATTTCTGCAAAAACATATCTTCTGACATTTGCATTGCTCTTTTTAGGCATCAGGGGTGGATTTGGAATCATGCCGGTGCTCATCTCAGATGCTTCATTTTCTGAAAAAAGAGAGTTAAATATGTTGTCGACCAATTCATGTTGGAACTTCTTTTATCAAATTACGGAAGCCGGTGGACTATCAGAAATTGAACACTTTACAAATGGAAAATTTGATAATCCTGCTCTAAATCGATCTTATTTAAATGCGGAATCTAATGGAAATTCCACACTGAATTACTGGGATCGTTATCCAAATGTAGTGCTCATTGTTTTAGAAGGTTTTTCTGCTGAAATGTCTGCTTTTTTTGAGGGACACGATGGCGATGAAATGCCTTATATCGACGAACTCGCAAAAAATGGCTATGCATTCACGCAAGCTTATGCTTCTGGCGATAGAACAGATAAAGGATTGCTGAGTATATTGAGTGCTTGGCCAGGACAATCGTGGCAAAACCTGATCAACCATCCCTCAAAATTAGATAAATTACCGTCTTTGGCGAATCAATTTAACACAAAGGGATATGATTCTAAGTTTTTTTATGGTGGAGATTTAAGCTTTGCAAACATGGAATTTTACTTAAAATCTTGCGGTTTTAATGGCTTGTATGGCATGAACCAAATGAAACAACCCACCGAATCTATAGGAAAATGGGGAATTCAAGATTCCATGATGCTTCAATTTGCTGCAAAACAATTGATTGGAAATCAAACCCCATATTTTGCCTCCATTTTAACTTTAAGTACACATGAACCGTATGATTTAGCACCCAAATCGTGTAAAACGGTCAAAGAAAAGATGGCATTTTGTATGAGATACACCGACAGAGCATTGAAGTCGTTTATATATAAAATGCAATCGTCTCCTAGTTTTAACAATACGCTATTTGTGGTGACCGCAGATCATGGAAAAGAGCTAAATACAGAGAATACGGCTCTGGCTTCTCGAAATTTCTTTCACATTCCTTTGTTGTTTTATGGACATTGTTTACCAAAGAAAATGCAAGGAAAAGTGAATAGGAGTGTGGTTTCACAATCCGATATTTATCAATCTTTAATTGATTTAGTGCTTCAAACATCAGATAAACACGCAGTCTTTTCAAGGTCTATTTTTAGACCTGAACATCCTAAAAATGCAATATCTAATTTAACTGGATCAACCATGTATTTTGACTCTCTGTCATTTAGATGCATACAAACTGACAAAATGTCAATTTCGCGCAAAGGTCAATGGAATCGGGCCGATAGTCTTTTATTGAGCATTCAGTCAAAAATTATTGTGGATTTTTTAAAATAAATTGAAACATTTTCACTCCTTCAAACGTCTATTACAAAGTTGGCATTCTTTTTGAATAAACTAAGGAAATAAAAAATGAATAACAAAGCAAAAAAGAAACTGTATATCATTGTTGCATTGATTTTAATCAATGCCGTTGGTTTTACTTCAGCTCGTTATTATTTTTCATTACATAATACCACTGAAGAAATTCCATCTGGTTTATTGAAAAAATTCACTCAGTCAAGCCCGGAAATGATTAGTCCTTCCAGATTTTTCGAATTCGGTTTAGACTTACTTAGAAATATTGGTAAGTAATCCTCCCAGATTTGCAAAAAAGCGCTACGCTATATTTGTCAAAATTTGAACGGTTTGCATTAAATTTCAAACTAGATCATGCATTATTTTGGATTGTCTACGCATCTGTTTATTCTTTTTCTTTTCGATGGGCAGAAAGTTGGCTCGATGGACTCCTAGATTCCGCTATTTTGCTCTCATTGCACGCGCTTGTTTCTTATTTTAACCTTTATTATTTAGTTCCAAGATATTTGTTTACAAAAAGTTATTTGTCTTATTTGTTTACTCTAATTTTATCAATTATTTCTATTTGCTTTCCGTTGGCAATTGTAGCACATTTGGTGATTAGCAACGAGGATTTACAAAGTTTGGTTTGGTCGAGTGCTTTTCTCTTCTTTTTGTCGCTTAGTGTTTTATTCTCTGTGGTTATGACAATGGTTTTGAAATTTACCAAACAATGGTACAAAGACCAAAAATCGCAGAAAGAATTGCAGCAAATTCAGTTGCAAACCGAACTTAAATTCTTAAAGGCCCAAATTAATCCTCACTTCTTATTCAATTCGCTGAATAATTTGTACGCGTTAACCTTGAAAAAATCGGACTTAGCGCCTACAGTTGTGCTCCGTTTAGCGGATATTTTGAGATATGTGCTTTATGAGAGTAATCAAGGACATGTTTCTATATTAAAAGAAATTAAACACATCTTAGATTATGTTGAAATTGAAAAATTGAGATTGGGTAATGATGTAATGATTGAGGTGAATATTGATAACAAAATAAAAGACCAAAATATTGAACCAATGTTGCTATTAACTTTGGTTGAAAATGCTTTTAAACATAGTGAAAATGTAATGGCTGTTGATAGATTTGTAACAATTCATATTGCTGCATTGGAACATGGATTTCGTTTTCTCATCGAAAATTCTTTCGATCCATCGAAGAAAAGTAAAGAAATGGGTGGGATAGGGCTACAGAATATTAAAAAAAGATTATCTTTAACATATCCAGGTAAACATGAATTGAACTCGAGCATATCTGAGAATGTTTATCAGGTTGATTTAACAATAAATGACTAACATGAACAAAATGAGAACTGTATTAATTGACGACGAGCCATTGGCTTTAGATGTTTTAGAGGGACTTTTATTGAGTTTTCCTCAAATAGAAGTTGTTGGAAAATTCAATAACCCTTCAGAGGCTATTCCGGTGCTTAAAGACTTAAATCCTGCCGTTGTATTCACTGATATTCAAATGCCAGGACAAACGGGCTTAGATTTCATTCAATCGCAATATCCTGCGCCATTTGCTGTGATTTTCACAACTGCACATCCAAATTTCGCAGCTGATGCATTTGAATATGAGGCCTTAGATTATCTTTTAAAGCCCATTTCACCCGACCGATTGGGTAAAGCCATCAAAAGGCTAGAAGAGTATATAGAATACCGCAGCAACGGTACAGAAGTGGCTTCTACAATTGAAGATTATGTTTACGTGAAAGTTGACGGCGAACATCAAAAAATATTGTTTAAGGATATCTATTTTATTGAGGCTTTTGCCGACTATGTAAAAATATGGATTTCTCCTACGAAGCGAATCGTGACCTTGCAAACGATGAGAAACATGGAAGCAGGTTTGCCTCAAACTAATTTTGTGCGCGTTCACAGAAGCTTTATCATTGCCATTGATAAAATAAAATCGATTCAAAACAATGCAATTATTTTAGAAGGAGATATTGAAGTTCCAATAGGTAAAAATTATAAAGATCCTATTTCAAATCTGTTGTCAAAAAAGAAATTTTAATGGTCTGTTAAAATAGCAGATATTCCAGCCGGTCAAATATCACCTATGCAAAACACTACTTGGAACTTAACTGAAGGAATAAACAGAATAACGATAACGTTTGAT
>CAIRMY010000343.1 GCA_903879775.1 uncultured Bacteroidota bacterium | reverse complement strand
TCCTGATTGTTACTTTTTGCAGTCTTGAATCATGCACAAAATTTGTGGACTACAATCCACACGAAGAATTTAAAATTACTGACCAAGATTATTTAAAATCCGAGTCGGACTATAGATCGATGGTGGTGAGTGTTTACACGCCATTACAATGGATTAATCAAGTTGTTCCTATTGGTGAAATTGCATCTGATAATGCAGTAGCTGGCGGCGAAAACGCATCCGACGTATTGTCTCTTCAACAAATTGATGATTACACGCACAATGCTGTAAACGGTCAATTGACCGAAATATGGCAGTCTGCTTACGAAGGGATCAATAGAGCAAATTATATCAATCAGTACAAGGCAGCAAACCCTGCTGGTGATGTGGTAAACTTTGCTGGTAAAGATGCTTTATTTGGGGAAACACTTTTCTTAAGAGGCTACTATTATTTTACATTGGTCAAAATGTTTGGTGATGTTCCTTTATTCACAAACAAAAGGCTTTCTCTTTCTGATTCTAAATCTTTAAAAAGAGCGCCTAAAGCTGATGTTTACAAGCAAATTGAAACAGATTTGATTGCAGCTATTGCAGCGCTTCCTGCTGTACAAAATGAAAAAGGAAGAATCACAAAATTAGCTGCTCAAGCACTTTTAGGTAAGGTTTATTTGTACCAAAATAAATTTGATCTTGCTGCCTCTTCATTAGAAACTGTGATTACTTCAAATACTTTCTCATTAGTTAGTAACTATGGTTCAATATTTTTATTGAGTGGTGAAAATGGTCCTGAGTCTGTTTTTGAAATTCAATATTCAAACACTTCTCCATACTACAACTGGGGTGGAGCAACAAGAGGTCAAGGTAATTATGCTATACAACAATGTGGAATCAGAGGTTTAAATGGTTCTGCTGATATGCCATATGCTGCTGGTTGGAGCACGAATTTACCAACTGCGAATTTAGCGAACGCTTATGAAGCAGGTGATCAACGTAAATCAGTAACGGTTTTAGATATTGAAGCATACAAAACTGCTAATCCTTCTTATAATGTTACTTATCAAGTTGCACCTTATAAGAATACAGGTTTATACAATCAAAAGTATTTACCTAGAAAAGGACAAACTTCAGGTCAAATTGAATTAAACTATTTAAATAACTTTAGAATTATTCGTTATTCTGATGTTTTATTAATGGCTGCCGAGGCAAATGTAAAAGCAACGACAGTAAATGAAACAAAAGCAAAGACATATTTGAACTTAGTTCGTCGTAGAGCTTTTGGTAATAACAGCCGTGACATCACATCTTCTGGAGCGACGCTTTACAATGATATATTAAATGAGCGTAGATTAGAGTTAGCGATGGAAGGTGACCGTTTCTTCGACTTAGTTAGAACCGGAAAAGCAAGTGCTACTTTAGGTTCTAAATTTGTAGTGGGCAAACATGAACTTTTCCCTATTCCTCAAACCGAAATAGATATCTCAGGTATTCCTCAAAACGCTGGATATTAAATCATTAATTAAATAAAAGAGAATGAAAACAAATAAATTTATAATTGGTCTTTGTTGCTCGCTAATATTCTTAGCTGGTTGTCAAAAAGACTTATTTAATGATATATCATTTTTAGATAGTGTATCGAGCTCGGCTAAACTGTCTGCCTTATATGATATCACTCAAGACAATACTGGTATGGTGACTATTACGCCTAACGGTGAAGGCGTTATTTCTTATGAAGTGTATTATGGTGACAATACCAATACTCCGGTTAAAGTATTGCCAGGTAAAAATACGGTGCACCAATACGCTGAAGGCGTGTATAAAGTTAAAGTTGTAGGGTACAATAGCTTAGGAACTAAAACCGAAGCTACTCAAGACTTAACTGTGTCGTTTAAGGCGCCTGAAGATTTAAAAGTGACTTTAACTCAAAATGGTCTTGCATTAACAGTTGATGCAACTGCTTTGTATGAAACTTATTACAAAGTGTTTTTTGGAGACTCTAACAATGTGACTCCAATTCCTTTTAAAACATTCATCGAAGGTCAGCCT
>CAIRMY010000342.1 GCA_903879775.1 uncultured Bacteroidota bacterium | reverse complement strand
TGTTAAATTAAGTCAATCTATTTTAGTTGACCCGGTAAGGGTTTCTGTTGCTCCGGTAAGTACAACGGCGGAAAAAGTTACTCAGAAACTTTATTTTGTTGATCAAAAGAACAAGAAATTCTTATTGAGAGATTTATTGAGGAACACAGAAGTTGAAATTCCTTCTGTTTTGGTATTTACCAGAACCAAACACGGAGCTGATAAGGTTGTAAAAGATCTTGTGAGTCTTGATATTGTGGCACAAGCCATCCATGGAAATAAAAGTCAGGCTGCACGTCAAAATGCATTGAGTAATTTCAAAAACAGAACCACAAGGGTATTGGTAGCAACTGATATTGCGGCTAGAGGAATTGATATCGACGAATTAACTCACGTTATAAACTACGAAATACCAAACATACCAGAAACTTATGTTCACAGAATTGGAAGAACTGGTAGGGCTGGAAACAGTGGCGTTGCATGGTCGTTTGTTGACAGAGAAGAAGTTCCATTTTTGAAGGACATTCAAAAGTTAATCAAGATGGAAATTGAAAGAGACGACGATCACAATTACGGACCTGGAGTTCAAGTGAAAGAAGAAAAGGAAGACAAACCATACAACCGTCCACCTCAGCGCATCGAACGCAAAATTGCTGCCAATAAAAAAGGCAACAGCGGAAACGACAGAGGCAGAAATGATCGTGGAGGAAGTGGTAACCGCAATGATTTCCACAGCAACGACAGACCGTCGGCGCCGAGAGAAAATCGCGATTCGTTTAACCCAGCTCCAAAGCCAATGGCACCGAAACCTGCAGATAGCAACAAGCCTAAAAAGGTTTGGAAACCCATTAAATAATTTAACGTTTAACGTTTAACGTTTAGGGTTTAACATTTTATGTTTAGGGTTTAACATTAAACCTACTGCACTAAAAGTTTCTTCGTAGCCTTTAAATTCCCTTTGGTGATTTCTACCAAATAAACTCCAGGTTGCCAATTTTGCGTATAAATCTCTAATTTATTTTCGCTTATTTGAGGGAAATCTTGAATGCTTTGGCCTACCAAATTTACGATTCTTACACTTGAATTGTTTAATGCCTCACCGTCGAGTATGAATTTTTCATTGGCTGGATTTGGATACATATTGATTGATTGATTCAAATCTAAACGACTCACATTCAATGCATAATTGGTGGTGAAATTGTATTCGAAGAAACTTCCAAAATCAGCATTAAACGTTTTAACCACAGTGCCAGCTCCATTTCTTATTCTCACCAATCCCGTTCCTTGAGCAGTATTTGCCCACCAACTTAATCCATCAATACCCGCATCGGTAACAATTAACTTGTAGCAACCATTTAAATTCAAAGGATAAGTATGTACCTTGTTTGCAACTGAATAATTTTCATTCACCACAACTTTACCATCTACATCATACAATGTCATTGAGTTTTCAGTTGGATTGTTATTCGTTCTAAGTTCAATTTTAAAATTACCCGGAATGACATCTGGAATGGTCACAGCGCTCGACATTAAGTTGTTTTGACTATAATCATCGGCAACTTGATTCACTTTCACAATATTGCAATTAAATTTATTGTTAGATGCCAGCATTCCATTATCCCATAGCCCCCATGACGGTAATTTAACGCTCACAGTGTCCATGTAATTCAATGTTCCCGTCCATGTCCAAGTTTGTTTCACCGTTGAATTATTCGCCCAGTATTCAAGCTGCACTGAATTAATTGTATTTTTACCTGAATTTTGAATTAAAACAATTGGTTGTGCACAAATTGGATTGGTTTTGGCATATTCATAATTCCCTGTTGGCTGTTTAATGTCAACAATTCTGGCATCTAAATTAAAATTCGGATCTCCATATGTAATTAATTGATGGGCAACAATGTATCTGTAATCACCACCCGTTTTTGAAGGTTCGGAAATATGATAATCGATACTCGTTGATGTTCCCCCGGTTAAATAAGGTGTGAAATCATTTTCTACCAATTTGGTTCTTAATCCTGGGCACCACCCTTGGCGCGGGATCAACCATGTTCCACCTTGAGCGATCATTGGATTCGATGAACAATCGATATTCACGCTCCAATTAAACTCAGAGCTACCTCCACCAATATTTAAAAAATGATAGATACTTCCGCCATTTTGTTCAAATTCACCATCAGATCCATGACCCGTAATAGATGAACGCATTTTAAATATTTTACCGTTTACATTCGGTATATAATTGATAGGTGCAAAAACTGAATTATTCAAAATACTATTAATTCCAGGGCCTCCAATTCTTGCGCCACCTTGCCATAATTGATTAAATTCTTGCACATTGGCAATTGGTGTACCCACAATAAACATGAATTCAACTTCCATTTGTTCTTGATTTTGGCCACCCATGGCCATCATTAAACGTTTATTTCCTTTTAACAATGGTGCAAAATCAGACATATCGTAATACCAGCTTTTCCCATTTATACCCAAATCTAAACCTAAACCATAAGGCGTTACAAACGACATAATTTCATTGTACCAAGGGAATCTTTTTTCATAAGTTAAATTCACAATAGAAATTGTTCCAACAACCGCATTTGCGATTGAATCTTTTAGCGCTCCTGTTTCACCATTATAAACTTTTGATTTACTTGCCTCATAAGCAAACATAGTGGTATCTAATTTCACGATATCGTGTTGGGCAATTCCGCTTGATTTTGTAGATACAATTGAATATTTCTCTATGGTATTCGGCTTTCTTGCAACTGAATCTCGGCTAAACAATTTCGTTGTTTGAAGGGTATAATCACCACGGAAAATTTCAATATTGGGCTTTTCATTGCTTTGCACAAAAGAGCGATTGATGTTCACCCCTCTCTCAAATGACCAAGAAATTTGATTCCCCGTTGATTGCAAACCCGACTTGTAATCATTTACAAGCAGTCCTTGTCCCTCATAAAAAGGATAATACACCAACAGATTTTTAAAATTTGAAATATTCGAATCCAATTGAGCGTTCATAACAGATTGAATATCTGAAGCGGTAAGTGCTTTATCCCAAATGCTCAATTCGCTTAATCTACCTTTATAATTATTATTTAAAGCTTGATCTTTCCCTAAAATGATATTCATGAGGGACATTGCCTTGGCTTTAGAAGTTCCAGATAACCAAAGAGTTCCGTTGAGGTAAATCGACATATTGCCGGTTGTCGCATTTTTCGTAAATGTCCAATGGTTCCAATTGCCTTCATATTCCGCAACCGTAGCACCCTTATTGATTCTATCATATCCACCTGAAGCAAATCCACAATCGAAATATACACTTCCATCAGACCAAGGGAAGTGAATATTCAACTGACGTTGATTTTTATCGGCAGCCCAACCATAAATCACAGAAGTATTTGTTGGCAAAGAATTTGGATCTCCATTGGCCCAAAATGAAATGGTTAACTCCTTTGAAATGGATGTTAACTTAGAAGCATCGAGCTCAATATGTCCTTGGTTCGTAAAATCAACAGCGTAATTATTATTTGCTGTGATCACTGAATTGGTCGTGTCTGCGTATCCCTCAAAAACAATTGGATTTGAAGCAACAGAATTTGTGAAAGACAATTCTATAATCAAATGACTCTTACCATCCCATAAAAATGGAGTCGAAAAATTAATTTTTTGCAATCCAACTGCAAAAGTGAGTGAATGATTGTAAACTTCCTTGAAACCTGAAGAGGAGAAGGCTGAAGGACTTAAAATGGACTTATTGCTATTTTTTAATTTGATTTTTAGAAAATTGGCTGTTCCACCATTCAAAACTTTCAGAGAAATTCCATGTATTAAACCTGAATCGAAACCCGCACTCAATAATTCTTGTGCAGCATATACAATTTGGGTTTTCCCTGAATTTTCATCCGTTTTCAGAATGTGTTTTAAGTTCAGGTTTCCCTTTCCAATACTCACAATTTTTTCGTTGCTCGAATTGGTCACCTGAATGTAATCTTGAGCATAATCGTAATAATCATAAATTACCTTTTTGGCATATTTAAATGAATTTCCTGTAAAATTTGAGATGACATAATTTGGCGTTGTTTGAGAAACAGTTTCAATCTTAGTTGAATCAACCAAAAAAGTGTTGCATGAATAATCCCATTCGCCACATCCCTTATTCCGATTAGATTGGTCAGAAATCAAAGCGTTTTTACATCTCATACTATATCGCATCATAATCTTTTCAAACGATAAATTTTTTGAAGGAAATGTTACCGTCGTATCCCGATTATTCGTTCCATAATGCCAAGCTTTCACAAAAAGTGTATCTCCGTTCTTTTGTGCTAACAAAAATGTTGGCACACTATAAATTGCAAATGCGAAAATTGCGAAAATTAATTTTAGTCTAGTCATTGTTTTATGTCATACGTCAATCTAATTGACAATCCTCAAAAGTAAAGTGAAACATGCAATAAACAAAACCAGTCAAACTCAAATTACTTAAATCAAAATAAAAATGAGGAACTGATATAAATTAGGCAGCCCCGCATTATTGGCTATCTTTGTTGAAATAAACGATACCCTTATGTCTCAAGATCCAATTTGCCCTGCATGTAAATGCGAATATCCATACCCTTCTGGTTTGTTATGGATTTGTCCCGATTGCGGACATGAATGGAACCCAGCTCAAGAGGCATCAACGGTTGAATCAAGTGGTCTTATAGTTAAAGATTCAAACGGAAATTTACTTCAAGATGGTGATACAATCATGACAACCAAAGATTTACCTGTAAAGGGATTTTCAAAATCCATTAAAGTTGGAACTAAAATAACCAATATCAAATTGGTAGAAGGCGACCATAACATCGATTGTAAAATCAAAGATTTTGGATCAATGTCAATTAAAAGCGAATTTGTAAAAAAAGTTTAAGACTCGAATCTTATTGTTTCAAAACGACTGATTGTAAAAAGTCGGGACTTGCTGAAAATTCATATTGTTCTGCTGTAAATAGCAATTTGCAATTTCTCAACAATTTGGGTACGATCGGCAATATTTTAGTTTAGAAAACCTATTTTTGCACCCTATTTGAGTATGTCGAACGACCCACTACATGGCAAAACCCTAGAAAGCATTGTTACAGAGTTGTATGAAACTTTTGGATGGGAAGAATTGGGATACAGAATTCGTATCAATTGCTTTTTAGATAACCCAAGTATAAAATCGAGTTTAAAATTTTTACGAAAAACACCCTGGGCTAGACAGAAAGTTGAGGACATGTATATCTGGGAAATCGTTAAAAAAAGAAGATAAGCTTCTTACCTAAAATAATGTTCAATGGTGGAGTTTGGCATAAAATCAATCAACAGATCCATCATTCGGATTTTAAGTGCTTGAGGACTCAAATTTGACGGCACGCCTACAAATTTCTCGGTGCTATAAAATTCACGGTAATTTTCTTTTTCGGATTTATCTAAATGATAAATATTGAAATTGGTGATGTAATATAATTTTTTAGTCCTGGTGTTTTCTTGTTTAATTTGTTCGTAAACAAGCAATTTAACCATTTTTTGATTGAACAATGCAGATTGATTTTTCATTGTTAAATATGGCAAAGCGGATGTTGAAGATCCATTTTCAAGATTCAATGAAACACGATAAAAAACAAGCCTACCCGCTTGATCTTGAACTGGAAAAAGTAAAAAATCAGACTTGTGTAAAATATAATCTACACGCGTGAATTCATTCCCTAAGTAAGACAAAACGCTCTTTGAATTTGTAAAAGAAATTTTACCAATTTCGTTCACTGCTGTAACCTTGTATTTTATTGTTCCACGGGTGATTTCGAAAGATAACTCAGTTTGTTCGAGTTTAATTTTAATTTGAACTTGGGCATTTTTAATGGTTTTATTTTGTGTGGATGTTGTATCAACAGCAAAATGAGAATGAGCAGCTTTCGCAGCATTCGAATTGAGGATAAACAAAACCAAGAAACTCAGAATTTGCCATAGAATAAATTTCTTCACAAAACTATTTTGATTTGTTTTCAAAGTACACGAATTCATCATAAAATCTAGGAAAGGACAAAAGTACACAAGTTAATTTTATTTTTGTTCAATCTTTTTTTCAAAATATCGAAACATTCATATTGTTTTTTTTACAATATCTCAATATATTTGTAAAAACTGAATAATATATAAACATGAAAAAAACTACTATTAAAAATTTCTTCAAAGGCGGTGTCATTGCTATGAGCGTGCTTTCAGCAGCTTCATTGAATGCACAATTTGAGGGAGATTGGAAATTCACGCCTAAAGCTGGTGCTATGGGTGTAGGTCCTTCATTGGGCGACATTAGCTGGTGGTCTAACTCAGACGCTGAAGTTACTGGAATCAGAGCTTGTCAATTCGATGATGTTTATCATTTCGAATCTGATGGAACATTTCAAAACAGACTAGGAACTCAAACTTACGTTGAGGGATGGCAAGGTGGAAACGGTTGTGGTAGCCCTGCTGCTCCTCACGATGGTTCAAAAAATGGAAAATGGATTTACAATAGCTCAAACAAAACCATTATGATCATTGGTAAAGGTAGCTTTTTGGGCATTCCTAAAGTTTACACTGGTGGCGAGTTAACTGCTCCATCTGGTGCGAAAGACACCATTACTTACACTGTAACTTCATTAACGAGCACAACTGTTGTATTAGACGTTCCAATTGGGAATGGTGCTTATTGGAGATTTGAATTAACCAAAGAAACTCCTGCTATTGATCCAACTGGAAATTGGAACCTTGCTCCTAAAGCTGGTTGCATTAAAGTTGGTCCTTCAAAAGGAGATTATAGCTGGTGGGGCTTACCTGCTGGTGACTTGGCTACAAGAGCATGTCAAATGGACGACAGATTTGTATTCAATGCAGACGGAACTTTCCAAAACATTTTGGGAACTGAAACATGGAGAGAAGGATGGCAAGGTGCCGACGGTTGTGGTGCACCAGTTGCTCCGCATGACGGAAGTGCTTCTGCTAAATGGTCTGTAAACAAAAACAATAGCTCAATCATGATTGTTGGTAAAGGTGCATACATTGGTATCCCTAAAGCATATAACGGTGGTGAGTTAAGTGCTCCATCAGGTGCGAAAGATACCATTATCTATCCTGCGATCATCAACAAAGACACAATGATTGTTGAAATTGCAATTGCAAACGGTGCTCATTGGTATTTTGAATTGGTAAGAAGTGCAGCTCCTGTATCTAGCGTTGCTAAATTCACAAACGGTGTTAAGGTTTACCCTAACCCAACTGCAACTTCAATTAATATTGAGTTAGAAAACAATACCGCTGTTCAACGTGTTGAAGTATTAAACACTGTGGGTATGCGTGTAATGGAAGTTTCTGAATTCAACAAAGAAATCAACGTATCTGCTTTATCTGCTGGTACTTATTTCTTAAATGTAACCACTGCAAACGGTGTGTCTACATCTAAATTCATCAAACAATAATTCATAAATTTCTCATAAAAAATCCCTCAAAGTTTTCTTTGAGGGATTTTTTTATGCTTTTGATTTTAGGGGCGAATGCGATGCGGGGCGAATTAAAATTTGGCGAATTCGATTCGCCCCTACAGTGTGGGATCCGTAATCATTGGGATGATTTCCATTGATTTTTTAAATTGATAAAATACCTGGTATCCTTCTCAATTTTCTAATTTACGACTGCCCTTCCCATTAAAATAATACCTCCCTAAAAAATCACTCCATTGAGAATAGGTTAAATTGGTACATGTCAATTTTGAAAAATACTTTTCTTTATATTTCATTCGTTTGCCATATAAACCATTATAAATTGCACTCAATTGGTTGATACATTGACTTGGTTTTTGTTTTAATCTCTTCGATTCCATCAATACAAAAGATTTCAAAATATTCAATTGGAAATCAATTGAAACAAATGTATCAATGTTGTTTCTTATTCGAATGAGATCAGATTCCTTAGATTCCAATTTGAAATGAAAATTGCGATTTAACGCTTTGGAATTTCTGATTACATTGTAAATAAATTGGGGTTGCATCTGAAAAGGCCCCAATGAGATCGTATTTACTGTTTTATTGTCGAATAAATTCAGGGTCTTGAAGATTTGAATTTCCGATTCGATTTCTGTTTCTGACTCAGCTAAAAACTCCGGTAAAACTACACCAAGTAATTTGTAATGATATCGCCAAAAAGAATCCGATTTCTGAGCTTTTTTGATTAACCCATCAACTTTATTTTGATTTGACTCAAGAAAAAACCCGCAATTGTTTTGAGCGATCCCCATTGTTATTTGAAAGAAAAACAACAACGGCAATAACAATGAATGATTAAGGTTTAACTTTAATGACATCTTTAAAATCAGGCGTCGCACTAAACTCATATTCAGTCACATCAAAATTCAATTTACAATCACTCAAATGTGAGTTGTCGCAATTTCCAGATGGACAAATATTACACGTTTCTTTATAATCCCATGGTGTTATTTTAGTTTTGATTCTCAAATACAAATTTCTCTCTCCATTTAAAATATTCGATAACTGTGAGGCTTTATCTTCTTTCACATAAATATTAAAACTGGAATTATAGTAATCATTCGATTTACGGGGATGATTCAGTTTTATAGAAAAGCCCATTGTATTGTTCAAATAATCTTGACTTGAATTAGATTCATTCGACCTCAAGCTTTCTAACATATTCTTCAATTCATCTTTGTCACTTGAATATGAATTTTCATCTTTGAGTTCAATTTTGAACATTTGTGTTTCCATATTGTATTCATTTAAATGAGCAACACATTTATATCCCAATGTGCTGTTTAGCAATGATTTATAGAACTCTTCATTTTTTATAAGATTTTGCATTTCATATTCAGCCCATTGCTCTATGAGTTTTTTCTTTTTGAATTCATCAATAAACGTGTAATTTTTAGCGATAAATGAACAGACTTGTGTTGGGGATAAAGAATTAGGATGTTGTTCTTTAAAAATAGTATAAAAAACATTCATTAATCGAATACGATCTTGATTAAACTCAATTGGAAGTTGTTGAATTTCTCCATTGAATAAAGCACTATCGAAATTAATAAAAATTAACTCATCGCGACTTTGATAGTCATTCAAATATTTAGAAACATTAGAATAATCCAATCCTGCGAAGGGTCTCTTCGTGCAAATTAAATCAAACTTTTTATTCCCATTCAAGTCTAAGCTATTTAAAAAATCTTGATCTATAAACTTTATTGGATACAATGCGTAGTTAGAACCAAATCTCACTGGTCTTAACTCATTTTGGTCTATTTCATAAATAAACCGATGGGCATAAATATATTCATCACGATAACTTTGATCATTATAATCTAATTTATATATTGGATTTTTGGAATTGCTTGTATTGAAAAAAGGCTGTCTTTTTTCAATGAGTTGATTCATAAACGAGGGATTTAATCCAGCGCTTGAATCACTTTTATTTGGATAAAACGCAGTATTTTGCCATTTTTTATTGACCCTTTGAAATTCCAATTTCCCTAAAAATACTTTGTAATTATATTCATAATAATTATAACTTTTCAAACAAAATATTTTATCATCTTCGAAGTAAACACTATCCATTGCTATGCTATAATTGGTGGAATCTAAAGAAAACTTGTAAGTTACTTTAGATTCTTTTTTACCCTTGGTCATAATTTCAAATCCTGCACAAATACCGGGTTCGCATTGTAATTTAACGAACCAATTTAAAGTTGTATCAGTTCTGAAAAATGAAACGATCGACCCATTTAACTCATTTGATTTCCCAGTAGATTCGTCGACCAATAGAGATTGACGACCTTCCATAAAATTCAAATAGATAAAATGTGACTTTAATATAGGAATATAGGTAACATAATCATGATTGTAATTTTCAAAATCATTGGGGTTATTACGAACATCAACAAATTCCAGCAAGGATTTCGATGTTTTTATGCTAATTCTTCCTTTCGCTGTATTGTTAACTACATTTGGTGGAACAATAGATCTACCAGATTTAATCAACTCATTTGCAACTAAAATGGAGCTATCTAATTGATTTAATTTTGCAATTCTCTTCTCAATGAATTTGGTAAATCTTTTGTTTGTTGTTTTTCGTGAAAGAATCTTTAATGAATCAGGATCGAAATTATTATTCGATACATTGATATAATGATTATAAATCAATGTATCAACCCTTTTATTCAATGCGCTATTGGGATATTCGATGAGATACTTTTCACACAATTCAATATTTTTCGAAGCTTTAATTTCATCGAACGCCCATTGTTGTTCAAGCACATATGCGCTACTTACATGTTTAGAATTTTTATAGGTTTCTCTAAAATCTTTAATCAATTCAACTGACTTTGAATTTTTTGCTTCCGCAAATACCAAATCACTCTCTAAAATTTCAGCCTCTGCATCAAACTTCGACAGGCTATATTTTTGTCGGAATTCTTGAATTAAATCGATTGAATTTGATGTTTTCACCTCATTCCAAGTCATTGAAATTTCCTTTTCTATCGCTGATTTATAGAAATATGAATTGGGGAACTTATTTTGGAAAACAATGAAATCATTTTTGTCGGTTGAATTTGAAATTTTTACCCACGATAAATTTTCTATCGAACGCTTTGCGGAATCTCTAAATTTACCTTCAGGATAATCAACTAAATAACTCTCAAACGTATTTACATTGTTTTGTTGAATGACGAATTGAAATTGCAAACTATCATTCATTTTAGCAACCAACGGGTAATAATTAGATTGAGGAAACCTTAGAAGATATTTTTTCGTTTCATCCCTCGTTTGAATTTTACTCAACAGTTGATAGTAATGTTCAAATTGAAAATTACGAATGGAAATCGAGTTTTGATCGTTAGGGAAATTTTTCAAAAAATAATTCGCCTCCGATGTATCTTTTCTTTGAACTAGCCAATCACTGTAATTTTTTAAATTTTCAGTATATAATTTTGATTTATTCGACAAGCAATATCCGATATCCTCGCAATAGCCAGCTTGTTCTTTAACATCCAGTTTTTCTAATTTATTAAAAAAGTCGTTGCTGTAATTAAAGTAAAGTTTCGCATTTGGCGCAGGCCCATCATTCCTAACCAAAAGTGAATTCAAGAAACTGGTACCCACAGACATGCTATCTTTTTCTTTTTCTTTTTCTAAAAATTCTTTGAATTTTTCCCAATTCTTTTCGTTGAACGCTTTAAATCCTTTATTGACAAATTTTGTTTGTGATAACAACACATTTGTCATTGCCATAAAAATGATGATTAACCTTATTTTCATATAGATCATGTGATTCTAGCGAAATTAATTAAAAATCCGCAATTCAAAGAATGTTATTTGGTCTACGACTGTTAAATATTTATGAATAAAAAAATCATTCAAAGTTTTCTTTGAGGGATTTTTTTATGCAATTGATTTTCGGGGCGAATGGGATGCGGGGCGAATTCGATGCGCGCGAATTCGATGCGGGGCGAATGCGGTTTGGGCGAATTCAAATTGGGCGAATTCAATTCGGACGAATTCAAATTGGGCGAATTCAATTCGCCCCTACAATCATTGGAATGCCTCTGTATTTTCTAATTATTCAATCATGAAATTATATTGATTCTCCTGAAAAACAATATATTTGAATTCCTATAAGCTAAGTGAATGAAGAAACTGTTTTTTAATGATCAAATCATATACATTCTCATACTTTTGAATGTTGCCATTATTTACCTTCATTCTTTTGAATTCTTTAGTCCCTATTATTTTGAATTAGATTTAATTGATTCATTATTCACTGTTTTCTTTTGCATTGAAATTGCCGTTAAAATATCAAATTATAAGCATCACAAAATCAGTTCTTATTTCAAAGACCATTGGAACAAAATTGATTTTGTTTCCATTTTACTCTCCTTGCCAAGTTTAGGCGCCTTATTTGTTCACGATTTAGAAATGTTCGCAGGATTTACCGTATTGCGATCTTTGAGAATATTCAAATTGTTACGCGTCATTGAATACATTCCAAACGGAAAACGAATCAGTGAGCAATTGTTCAAAGCATTCAAAGGCGTTGGATTCATTATGTTCACATTTTTTGTGTACACCACCATTATATCCCTCGTTTCATTAAGCTTATTTAAGCGATATGCCCCAGAACATTTTTCGAACGCCTTCGACAGTTTTTACACCATTTTTAAAATTTTTTCGGGGGACGGTTTTTCGGATGTGGTCAATGCGGTCAAAGTGAACGCCAGTCCCCTATTCACCTCATTTACAAAATTCTACTTCGTTTTTATTGTATTCACCGGAAGCATTCTAGGATTGTCGCTCATCAACAGTATTTTCATTGATCAAATGAATCAAATTGCCAGAGAGGAAGAAGACAGTGAAGAAATCAAATTGATCAAAGAATTGAAGAAAGAGTTAGAAGAGGTTAAAGAAAGATTAAAGGGCTAGAGGTCGGGGCGAATTCGATTCGGGCGAATGCGATTTGGGCGAATACGATTCGCCCCTACTATTGAAATTATTCCGGAAAAAAAATAATTTGAAAATAAATTTGAGGATTCAAAAAAGATTGCTTTAAATTTGCAGCAGTATCACGAGACCAAAAGGTCACCAACCGAGCACTTAACCCTGCTACGGTGGTAAAATGATGCGGACACAACGTCAAAAACAAAGGGATATGAAAAATTTCATGCTACATTGCTCCGCTTTAAATTTTGGTTTTACAACCACATTTCTTGCTATGCTATTTTGTGTTTTGGCCAATTCGCTCATGGCTCAAATTGGTTTTTCGTGCCGTTTTGCACAAAATTTAAATACAAAATACCATGAAAAAACAAACCTATCTTTTTACCAGCGAATCTGTTTCGGCAGGTCACCCCGACAAAGTTGCAGACCAAATTTCTGATGCTGTCTTAGACGCCTACCTGCTCGTTGATCCACACGCTAAAGTGGCTTGCGAAACCCTCATTTGCAACGACAAAGTGATCATTGCCGGCGAAATTACGGCATCCGTTAAATTTGATGAAATTGCCATTGCCAAACACGTATTAGACAAAATTGGTTACAATCAAGATGGCGTTGGCTTCAATTGGAAAACTGCCAGTTTCGAAAATTACATCAATGTTCAAAGTCCTGAAATTGCCCAAAGCGTTTCCGATGGCGGCGCCGGCGACCAAGGAATCATGTTCGGCTACGCATGCAATGAAACCCCTGAACTCATGCCCTTGCCAATTTCTTTGGCCAATAAAATTGTAAAAAAGTTACATGTTTTGAGGGACACAAAAGCCATCAAATGGCTAAGACCCGATGCGAAATCGCAAGTCACCGTAAAATACGAAAACGGCAAACCCATTTCCATTGAAAAAATTGTGGTGTCAACCCAACACACTGAAGGTGTGCTTCAACAAACCATTCGAGAAGTTGTAATTCGCGACGTTGTGGAACCAATTTTGAGGGAATGGGACGCAAATGCATCCCCGGAATATCTCATCAATCCGTCGGGAAGCTTCACCATTGGTGGTCCCAAAGGCGATACCGGACTCACCGGGCGTAAAATCATTGTAGACACTTATGGCGGCAGTGCACCTCACGGCGGCGGTGCATTTTCGGGAAAAGACCCAAGTAAGGTTGACAGAAGTGCATCCTATGCAGCGAGGTATATTGCAAAACATTTGGTTGCGGCGGGTATCGTTGATCGTTGCACTGTTCAATTGTCGTATGCGATCGGAGTGACTGAACCAACATCAATTTATGTTGATGGCTCAGGAACTGAAGTGGTTGACCTCAATTTAATACAAGCCATTGTCCCTCAATTGTTTCCAGTGAAACCAAACGACATCATCAAAGCTTTCAAATTGAAACGCCCGATTTATTTGCAAACCGCGAACTACGGACATTTTAGCAACGAGGAGTATCCTTGGGAGATCATTGATGAAACAAAAATATCAGGTCTGAAAGGAATGTGTGGCATTTGTGAGGGACCTAATCATGATTTACCGGAAAGGGCACAAATCAATGACAAATCAAAGGCATGTTTTTTCAATTTTATGGAGGACCCAGAATATGGACATTTAAAATTCAAATGGCTTCATGACCTCATCGAAAACAACTACCTCCCCTTTCACACGCCTGAAGGGTTGGTGCAAAAAGTTCGGTATGAGGAATTTTTAAAGGATGAAAGAACTGAGCGAATTCCAATTTTCTTGGGTTCACAATTTGGATTGTTTCCGGCTGGATACAAATATTTACTGCCTTTGAACGATGGCGCACTTCATGCAATCATCTCAAAATCAATGCTATCTGGAACAGTAGGGAGCTTAAAATTAAACCGGTGGAATGCAGAAACTGAAAGTTTTGAAACTCTAAAAACATGGTAATGACACATGACAAATTATTCCATCAACTTCTTTCTACAGTCAAAGGAGTTTCGCATTCAATAAACAATAAAGAAAAAGGATATTTAAATTACACAGAATTCAGAACTTGTTATTTAAAGATTCTAGAGAAGCTTTCTTTTGAAGAACTCGAATTCGTTGCAAAGCGGTTTGAAAACGCTAGGTATTTCAACGTTATTAAACAGGTACAATTGTCGGCCATAGATATTGAATTTTCTCGCAGACATAAAAATCCAACAAAATGACAGACCTTATTTTACACATTCCACATGCATCATTACGGTTTCCGGATACTGAAGGTTTTTTTATTTCGAGGGACGCTATACAGGCGGAGGCTTTAAAGCTCACTGATTTATATACCGATGAGCTTTTTGCTGGTCAACCTAACGACATTGTGGTGGCGGCTGATTTTTGCAGGGTGTATTGCGATGTAGAACGATTTCAAGACGACAATTTGGAGCCCATGTCACAATTTGGCATGGGCGCCGTTTACACAAAGACAGAGGCGGGACAAGCATTGCGGCGCATCACTCCAAAGCAGAAAGACAACATTCTACAACAGTTCTACGTCCCTCATCATCAACGACTCACAGAAGCCTGCAACAGGCATTTAAAAGAGCAGAATCGGTGCATGATTGTAGATTGTCATAGTTTTCCGAACGAGGCATTTCGGACATCATTGCAGCAAGGGAATGAGAAATTCGATTTCAACATTGGCACAGATTGGTATCATACACCTGAAGATTTGACAGAAGCTTCAAAGGATTATTTTGAAACATTGGGTTACAATTTAGGTATAGATACACCTTATTCAGGCACAATTGTTCCTATGAGTCACTTTCGAGCCCAAAAAAGGGTATCGAGCATCATGTTAGAAGTGAACCGCCGATTGTATTTAGATGAGAATTTTTGTCGCACCCAAAATTTTGAGAGCATCAAAAACGTGGTCAATGGATTTTTGGGGTTGATGCGGGAATTGGGTTGAAATGATGGTGAAATGATGACATTAACTACCAAAAAATCTAACAATTTTCGCGTTTAAGAGCATTAATTATAAATCAATATTTGAGATGACTGCATCATGGTTTTTCCATCATATAATATTAACCAATACATTCCAGAAGTTATATTCGCGACATCCAATGATAGGACTTTCTCATTTACGGTCAATTTCAATTGATCAAGAATTATTTTCTTACCCGCAATATCAACAAGCATGAATGAATATTTTGAGGGACAAGTATGTAGCATATTTATGGTTAAAACACCGTTTAATATTGGATTTGTTTGAATTTGAAAAAATGATTTTTTTAGGTTATCGATAGAAGAATTTAGTTCACTTTTACATTCGTGGGCCCCAATATCGAAAAATCCAGAATCTGGAATTGAATTTCCCCAAAAGTCGCGAGTGCCAACAACAGAGCCAACTTGTTTTGTTAGATCAAATCCTTTATTTCTTGCGGGTGAATTTTTTGCAATTTGAAATTGTGTCAATTTTGAATTGTCATTTGGGAAAAGTAATGTAGGTGAATTTGAAACCCCTAATAGCATTGGATCTGCCTCCACGCCTGTATTTACACCATTGAATTTTTCATTACCGGTAGCCCTGAATGCATTCAATCCATTGTAGTCCGTTCCATAAAAAATCTTATTCGCGGCACCTGAACTCCAGTATAAATTACCGACAAATAGAGGTTTTTGAGCAGTAAAGGTTGACGGAATCTGAATTAATGACAAAGGCAAGGAATTGCCAGATCCGTTCACCTGAAAGATATTGTTATAACACTTTACCCCAGACATATTAGAGCCATAATCAGACATTTGAAATGCCCCAAAAGTAGAATATTTGTTTTTGTTAGACCCTGAAACATAAATTGTATTATTGTAAAAATCCAAACCATTCCAAGTTGTATTTGGAGCGGTAAACAATGTCACTGCACTGTTATTTGTTCGAGCATCGTTGATACTAATATTATATCGCACCGTATTCCCTCCCCAAGCCCTTGCACCTGTAAAATTGCCAAGCAGGTAACCGGCACCATCATTATCATGCGAATAACAATATTGAATAATTGAATTTGTAACGCCTCCATCTAAATCAAAACCTAATCCATCACAACCTGTTGAAGAACCGGACGAATTGTGATGTGACTCACAATATTGAATGGTGATCCTGTTTGCAGCCCATACCCATATACCTCCTGGACCACCGCAAGCGGAATTTAATGTTCCCGTATTATAGGCAACACATTTTTCTATTAATGAAGAGTCAATTTGAGAAAGCACTATACCACTTCCCTTATGACTACTTGCAGCATATCCGGTTATATTGTAAACTTTGGTATTTCGGATTTGGAAATCTTTGTGATGATAGAAATTCGTAGATTGGTCGTCATAAGCAAATGTAACTATCCCATTTTCTCGACAATCATGAACAGAACAACTATCAATACGAACATGATGAAAGCCTGATTTTATGGTCGACGACCAACTAGAATAAAATCTTATACCACAGTAGCCAAAGCCAAAAACTTCGATATTTGTCAAGGCAATATTTGAAAGTGTTCCTGAAGTTTTATCGGTAAAAAACAAAATTCCATCAATATCTTTTTGGGTACCATTCCCTGGCCCTTTGAAAATGAGATTTTTTATATGAACCCCTTGTAAATTTGTTGCTTTTAACCCACATTTGTTCGTGACCGTGGTGTTAATTGTCGCCTTTCCTAAACCGTAAGTAGCGAACAAAATCGGTTTGTTTAGATTATTACCATCAGAAGCGTCCAAGTCAATATTACCAGTGAAAGATTTTCCACCTTCAAATAAAATGCTATCACCAGGTTGAAACGAATGTGCATTCACTTTTGTTAGTGAAGTCCATGCCGTTGCCAAAGTG
Organism: uncultured Bacteroidota bacterium; assembly: GCA_903879775.1. Lineage (GTDB taxonomy): Bacteria > Bacteroidota > Bacteroidia > NS11-12g > UBA955 > VMCP01. The sequence continues at coordinate 6,797 of CAIRMY010000342.1, read as the reverse complement.
AGTCCATCAGTATTGTCTCCAGTGGTATTCACAAAATATTTTTTACCTGTATTGATAATGGTTGAATTGCCATCATTCAAAGTTTCTAACAAGCCTTGTGCATACCAACGCGCCAAATAATCATTCGGATGTAACGAATTTGATGTACAATGTTTCGCTCCCTTTCTGCGATAGATAGTGTCGCTCATTGAGGTCATATCCATCACAGCAATACCATTGGCTTCAAGTGATTTCAATTGCGATAAAAAACCATACATCAAAACATCACCGTTGCTAGGTGAACCAATTGAATTCACATCAGGAAGCATGTTACCGATAAGAATAAATTCAGCATTAGGGCAATCTTTCTTGATTTTAGAGATACAAGAAATCATGCTTGATTTAAATGAAGCATTTGTTGTTCCCCAGATATCATTCATACCCATATCTAAAATAACCAAATCAGGATTATTCGGATTCACCATACTCACGCAATACTGATCAATCCAAGAAACGGTTTTCCCACCACAAGATCCATTTATCATGGTGATATTTCCTCCAAATTTTGCCAATAATCCTTCCCCTAACAAATCCACATAGCTGTGCATATATGGTTTTGTAGGTTTGAAATTCTTATCATCACCAGCGAAACCACTCACATTTAAACCGGCTGTAATACTCATTCCATATGCCTGAATGACAACTGGTTGCTTATTCTTCAACTTTGCCATTGTCTTTGGCAGCAAATTCCCTTTGTTTCCCAAAATAGCATTTGCTCTCCAATCGCTTCTATCCGGAATATAAGACACACATGTCCAAGAAGTTGGATTTGTATTCAATAACCCATTTGATTGACCATTGCCCTTAACCCCACCTTTAGTTACATATGTTGCAGAAATCTGTGCAGACTTTTGGGTGATGGTTCTACCATTTATTGTAAAATCAGTATTGGCTACAAAGTTTTTTGAAAAATCATAATTGGTAACTTTTATGATTTGCTTCGGTTTATACATGAGGTTTGCAGTGCTATTCACACCCGAAAGCAAAACCAGTTCATTAAATACAGTATCTGATTTCCAAAAAGGTTGTAAATACTCTCTGGTATTGCATGTTGAGGCATTAGAGCTATAATTGGGAAACTCATAATAGCCTCCTGTACTCGGTGTTACAACAACCCATGCTGTTTTTGCTGGAGTAGCCGACCAACCTGCTTCCGCTGCGTCTACTGACAAAATCAACTTACTATTGACATCGTAAAAATCACATTTACCTCCGGCGTAATAAATGATATTGGACTTGGCAACTATTGCTCCTGCTGGTGGTTGAGCATCAATCGTGGTTGGCAATATGAAAAACAAACCCAACCATATGGTAATCATTAACTTTTGCATACTATTTAAATAATAAAATGACATTTCAAAAACTATGCCAAAAATTATCACCGTCATGCCTGATGCGAAACACCAATTAATACAGAACCTGAAGCAGCAAGATTTCGGCTCAACTCTTTGTCTGTCAATATTTCTAAATTGCTCATCGTTTTGTGCCACTATGTATTCGCTGATGGCATTTGCAGCATCTGCCGTTACCATTTATACCGCTTATGTAGGCATCTTGTTGTTAAATACGACTCCAACCCTATCTATGTTAAGTTTGAGCGGAACCTTCCAGCGTCCTTTATAAGAAAATGATTTAAGGACACATTCATTGATAAAGGTAGATCTATAGTTTTTCCAAAGGATTCACAGTAAATTTGCGGCAAATGCGATTCAATTTGAGATTCACTTTCATTGTTTTTTGTTGCCTGATTACTATATCTGCCAATGCGCAATCAGCCGCCGATATGGGGACAATCAAGGGTAAAATTCTGCACAAAACCAACCAAAAACCCATTTTCGAAACTTTCGTTTCAATTTTGGATGCAGATGTAAATGTAAAAACCGATTCCTTGGGGATTTTCACAATTGATTCATTGCCAACAGGAACGTACACATTGATTGTAAATCACTTAGATTACGAATCAAAAATCATCAGCGATATTCATGTTTTACCAGGAAAAATCAATTTCCAAGAAATTGTCCTTCAAGAATATATCAATCCATCAAAATCCGTTGAAATCAAAACATTTCGATACGAAAATAACCGCAGTGCTCCTATTTCATCATTTAGTTTTTCGAGGGAAGAAATCAATCTGAATCCTGGTTCTCAGGGCGACATTTTCAGAGCTATCGGCATGCTCCCTGGGGTGTCGAGCAGTGGCGGCATTTACTCTGCAATTTCGGTGAGAGGACAAGGAGTTCGCGACAATATATATATGGTTGATGACATACCGCTCACGGAGGTTGGTCATTTAGAGGGAAATAGTTTTTTTAACGACCCAAATGGTGGCCGATTTAGCATTTTCGCGCCAAGAGTGATTGATCACGCTCAATTTCAAGGTGGAGGTTTTAGCTCCGAATATGGAAGAAGAAGTGCGTCATATCTAGGCCTAAGCATTAAAGAAGGCAACCAAGAAAATGCAGTTGTAGATGGGCAAGTTGATTTGTTAGGAATAACTGTGAATTACGACGGACCAAGTAAAGTTTTCAAAAACACCAACTTATTTGTCTCCGGGCGTTATCAAAACTTTTATGGCCTGGTGAATTTAATTGGCTTGAAAGATATTGGATTGCCCATTTACGGAGACTTCATATTGAAAACAACCACCCAAATCAATGCAAAAAACAAACTCTCCTTTTTGGCAATTGTAGGTCCTGAAAGTTTTGTGAGGGACATTGACAACGTGTACGCTGATAAGAAGCTTAATCTATTGTACCTCCCGGATTTCAAAAGAAATAAAATTGTATTGGGACTGAACCATTTGTCCCTCATCGGAAAAAATAGTCAGCTTAAAAATGTACTTTATTATACATCGTATACTTCAGATGTGGTTGTAGGGAAAGCCTACCCAGAAATTGATAGTTTAGGGAATTTAAAAAAGGCAAACATCGATTATATTTCTAGCATTCAAACGCAAGAATACAGTGAAGAAAAACTCGGGTATCGTTCGATTTTCAATGTTGCATTGAAGAAAAATCAAAATCTCACTGTAGGTTTTGAAATGGATGTATTGACATTGAAAAATCACCGTAATTTTAGTAACAACGATACGAATTTTGTTTATCGCACAACGGATTTGATGAATCCCAACCAAAAATACCAAGTGATTTATCCTGAATTTGTGAATGCAACCTTCAATGCGTCGAATCTAAATGTTTCCGGATACTCGAATTATTCATTTTTATTGGGACAAAGACTTTCATTCAATGCGGGCATTCGATACGATTACACAGGCTTTTGTGAGCAACATGTAATTTCCCCACGATTAAATGGCAGTTATTTTATCAATCAGAAAAACAGTTTGAATTTTGGCGTGGGCATTTATCATCAAGATCCAGTTTATTCCGACATCGCAGACCAGCCCAAGGACCGCAGATTGGAAATGGAAAAGGTTTTACAATACATTTTAAGCTACCGTAGAAACATTAGAAATGATTTAAAATTCACCGTTGAAGTCTGGTATAAATCATTTGCAAACATGGTTACATCGCCCATTACTGGTAATGTATTGAAGAACAACAATGGCAGTGGTTGGGGTAAAGGACTAGATATCAATATCACGAAACGACTGTTAAAGAAGTTTCATGGTCAAATTAGTTATTCCTTGATGGACATTAAACGAAACGACGGAGATGGACTTGGCGAATATGATTTTGCATTTAGCCAACCGCATCAATTTAACATCATGTTGAGTCATAAAACGAACAATCATTGGACATTTTCGATGCGTTATAGGTTTGCAACAGGCAAGCCAAAAGACAATTACCTCATTCACAGTAACGTGACCAATGGGAGTGGCAGTTTGAGGTATTCAAAAGAAATTATTGGACGCAATGAATTGCGACTTCCAAATTTTTCGAGTTTGGATTTGAGGGCAAACTACAATTTCAAATTCAAAAAATCGTCGATGACCATTTTCATGGATATTGTGAATGTGGTAAACAAGCAGATTGCGAACGCAGAAAGCTTCAATTATTTATCGGGTCAAAACTATTTCGATGGCCTTGCGATTTTCCCAACAGGCGGCATGAAGTTTGAGTTTTGATAGATAATTTGTAATTTAGCCACGTGATTAAAAATCAAATATATCCATTGATGATGGTCATTTGCTTTGTTACAAATGGATTGTACGCACAATCCATTACATGCAGTGGCGGGGGAAATGCAACTAATGGAAATGCAGAAATTTCATATACAATTGGGACTATAGATTATGTATCTCTTGAATCATCGGAATACAATATCACTGGTGGAATTCAACAACCTTTTGAAACGTTTACAACAAATGTGACTATTTTTGCGCCGTCACAGGAATTGAAAATTTATCCAAAATTTGCAAACGCATTAAAGACTGAAAACCCTTAGGAATCATTCATCAATAATTTAGCTATGCACTTTATTTTCGAATTAAAAGCACGTAACGAAACCCTATTCTATTTTGGTCTGATTTGTTTGTTTGCATCCGCAATATTTCTCATTTTAACCCAAACAAGTCAAGTAAAAGTGTTTCAAGTGAATGCCTTTTACAAGCCTTTCAAATTTGCATTTTCAACTTTTCTTTTTACTTGGGCAATGGCTTGGTTTTGCTTTTACCTACCCAACTTTAACGTAAAAATATTCAATTGGGTGGTCATTGTATTGTTGGGATTTGAAATTGCCTACATTGCAATTCAAGCGAGCAAAGGACAGTTATCTCATTACAATATGAGCTCATCGTTTTATGCAGCTATGTATTCGCTGATGGCATTTGCAGCATCTGCCGTTACCATTTATACCGCTTACGTAGGCATCTTGTTTTTCAAATACGACTTCCCCACCCTCCCGATGCACTATGTTTGGGCCATACGCTTGTCGATTTTCATTTTTGTCATCTTTTCTTTTCAGGGATTCGCAATGGGATCTCGACTCAATCACAGTGTTGGGGCCATCAACGACAATTCTAATATTTTCATTTTGGGTTGGAGTAAAACTGTTGGTGATTTGCGAATCGCACATTTCATTGGGATGCATGCCCTTCAGCTGCTGCCGTTTTTATCGTACTACGTCTTTAAAAGCAACAAAGCAACGTTTATTGTTGCAATTTTATATTTCTTACTGGCAGGACTTACGCTGTATCAAGCGTTGAAAGGGAAGCCCCTTTTTCAATCAAAGATGGTGAAGGAAAAGAGTATTGAATTAGGTCAGTAACTTCCCATCAATTATTTCCATATATTTGCAATAGACACGAACTCTTAGAATATGAAAATCAAACAATTCCATATTAAACAAAATATTATTTTACTATTTTTTGCATTTTCTATATTTAACATTGCACTCGCCCAAAAAAGACTCATTGGAGTTCCGTTGTTCGATAAACATTTAAATTTAGGTAAATGTAAATTGTGCAACGATCGAGATTCAAAAAGCAATGAACAAATAAAATCATTCACCAAAAATTATCCGTTTCAGAATGTAGATGTTTTTAGCAAGAAACAGATCGACTCATTTTTAAACTATTGCGACCATGAATTTCAAGACTCTGATTATACTGTTTTAACCAAAGCATATATTCTTTTTGCAAAGGCAGATTTTATGGGATCAATGGTTCATTTCTCGGATTCCGATTTTTTGTCAAAGGAGTATTTAGAAGACAAAGAGTTACCAAGCGCTAACATTGCATTTAAAATAACTAATTTGTACGATACATTATTAAAAATGGATCTAGATAATGAAACCAAAATATTTCTCAGAAAAACCCGAATGCTTACTTTTCAAGAGATAGGACTTTTGTCTATTTTCGAATCAATATCACCAATGATATTTGAAAATAAAAACACCGAAGAGATGTATGATTTGACCTATAAACAATTGGCTGATAAATATTTTCAAGATGAATCATTCACAGATTACATTCCATTTCAAGGATATCTAGGTTTAAATTTAGGATTATCCGGCAACATGGGTAAATATAATTTAATGGGGGCGGAAGTTTCTTATGAATGGGTAGCTAATCGAAATCCTTTTAATAATGAAGGGCGCATAGACATTATTGGGTTGGTATATCACAAAGAAAGCGGTGGAAATAGAAATGAATTCCTATTCAATTTCCTAAATTTCAGGAAAATTGATTTTGCCTCAGTAAATTTATTCCAATTTGGTCTACAAAGTGGCCTCACCAATGAATGGAATTGGTGTTACAGACCTCAATTGGGATATGCCTTTGGTCCATTTCAAATTGGATATGCATACAACTTCACTTTCAACGCTGAAGCTCGTAAAAATGCAAATGGTCACTTATTTACATTCAATTTTTCTTATCCATTGATCCGAATTGGCAAGTATCAATAAGGTGCAATTTGGTGTATTTTTGAATAACCGCAAGAATCCAACTAAGTGATAGTTGTTTTCTAAAAATGCATTCCAATACCCATGAAAAACGATGGCTTCCAGGAATCAATAACTGAATTTCTCAGTTGATACCCCCGTAAAAATCTCACAAAACTTATTTACCTTAAAATATTTACTCCTAACCTCCATTTGGGGCAACTCGAGAAAATTAGGCACATCAACATTTTCGATTTGTCCACCTTTATTCGCTTTGCATGCCCAGTTACTATGATGTCTGGAAGCGGCTGAAGCAATTGAATCATAGGGAAGAATCGTCAGAGATTTTGATTTTCTATACTCATTAAGCGCCTTTAAAACATTCATTTCCAATGATGTCTGTGCCAACAACAGTG
>CAIRMY010000341.1 GCA_903879775.1 uncultured Bacteroidota bacterium | reverse complement strand
TCTACCATGAATTTGAACTGCTTCAACAGTTGTTTTCATTGCAACTTCAGAGGCAAATAATTTTGCCATAGAGCTTGCTCTGTCGTAGTTTAAATGTTGGTCTTTTAACCAAGCTGATTTTAAACACAATAAACGTGCAGCTTCGATTTCGGTTGCCATGTCAGCCAATTTGAAGGCAATTGCCTGATGGTGCATGATTTCTTTACCAAAAGCTTTACGCTCTTTTGAATATTTCAAAGACAATTCATAAGCGCCACTTGCAATACCCAAAGCTTGTGCTGCGATACCAATACGGCCACCGCTCAAAACTTTCATTGCAAAGGTGAAACCGAATCCATCTTCTCCAATTCTATTTTCTTTAGGAACAACAACATCTTGGAACATAATGCTGTGCGTATCACTTCCACGAATTCCTAATTTGTCTTCTTTTTTACCTACAGTAACACCTTCCCAAGTTTTTTCAACGATGAAAGCATTGATGCCTTTATGTTTTTTATCTACGTCGGTTTGAGCAATTACTAGATAGTAACTCGCACTGTTTCCATTGGTAATCCAATTTTTCGTACCATTTAAAACGTAATGATCACCCATATCAATTGCTGTCGTTCTTTGGCTTGTAGCATCACTACCAGCTTCAGGTTCGCTCAATAAAAACGCTCCAATTGCTTGGCCAGTAGCTAAATTGATTAGATATTTTTGTTTTTGTTCTTCGGTGCCGTATTCTTCAATACCCCAACATACAAGACTGTTGTTTACACTCATACAAACTGATGCCGAAGCGTCAATTTTAGAAATTTCTTCCATAGCCAAAACATAGCTTATGGCATCCATTCCACCCCCACCATATTTGGGGTCTACCATCATTCCCATGAAACCAAGTTCACCCATTTTTTTAATTTGTTCAGCAGGGAACTGTTGCTTCTCATCTCTTTCAATGACACCTGGTAATAATTCGGTTTGAGCAAAATCTCTGGCAGCTTGTTGTACTGCTAAATGTTCTTCAGATAGTTCGAAATGCATAATTTTGTGCTGCAAAAATAAGTCTAAAACTTTGATATTACTAACAAAAACAATCGTTTAGTAAGTGTCAAAAAGACACCAACAAATCTGCAATTTGATTGTTATCTTTGCAAGAAATATGGCAAACATTACATTTAAGTTTGAAGAAAAAGGCAAGGCCGCGGAAACGCATGAGATTTTTGAGGGCGAGTCTATTTTGGAAGTAGCGTTGGATAACAATATTCAGTTAAATCATAATTGTGGCGGGGTTTGCGGTTGTAGCACTTGTCATCTCTACGTAGAATCTGGAGAAGATTTATTACCGGAAATGAGCGATAGAGAAGAAGAGTACGTAGATAGAGCCCGCGATCCAAAATACAATAGTCGTTTGGCATGCCAATGTAAACTCTCTCAAAACGGAGATTTGGTTGTAATTATTCCCGATCAATCTGGCATCATCGGACATTAAACCCCCCAAACATTAAACCCAACATTAAACATTAAACACTAAACCCTAAACCCTAAACCCTAAACCCTAAATCCTAAACCCTAAACCCTAAATCCCTATGGAACTACCTATAAATTGGACTGATTACGAAGATATTTCAATGAAATTATACGAACGTTTTGGCGATGAATTTGGCGAAAAACAAATTTACAGAATTCGTTTCACTGAACTTCTTGAATGGATAATTGAAATACCTGAGTTTGTGGGTACTAGAGAGGATAGCAATGAAGGACATCTTGAAATGATTCAAAGCCAATGGGTTTATGAATGGCGCGACAATCAGAATTGATTTGTCATTTAAATATCATGCTTCATCTGTTTTGCTGAATCAGATATGTAAAATTTCACTTTTAGTTTGTTAATTGCAAGTTGTTTTACTCTATGCAAAGATTTTTACTCATTGTCATTTCTTTTTTTATATACCAACATTCAAATTCACAAACTGAAATTGTTGAACCTTGTGGCCAACGTGAATTAATGGATCAATTGGAAAAGCAATATCCGGGGTTTAAAAAACAAATGGATGTTGATTACTTGAAGTGTGTTCACTCAACATTTCCTGTAACTCCAAGAAAAAAAATCATTCGTGATACAATTTATTCATATGATACGGTTTATACAATTCCGGTGGTTTTTCACGTACTTTACAGCAATGCGGCCGAGAATATAAATGATAGTTTGTTGTTCAATCAGTTGGAAGTATTAAACAGAGATTTCCGAAGATTCAATTTTGACACTTCTAACACACGTTCTTTCTTTAAATCTAGAGCTGGAGATGCCCGCATTCAATTTGAATTGGCAAAAGTTGATCCGCAGGGAAATGTGACCACTGGAATTATTCGAAAAGCAACAACAACAACCTCATGGGGAGGTGGCGGTGGTATCAACAATAATATGAAATCGAGCGCTACCAAAGGCAATGATCCTTGGGATCCGAAGAAGTACATGAACATTTGGATCTGTGATTTGTCGTCAAATGGAAATGACGGATTGTTAGGGTTTGCTTATCCTCCAAATGGACATCCAAGTTGGAACGCAAATAGTTGGGTGTCAGATCCAAACCAAGGAGTT
>CAIRMY010000340.1 GCA_903879775.1 uncultured Bacteroidota bacterium | reverse complement strand
TTGAAACATTCTTACCAAGGGAAAATGGCTTACATGGAACATCATTTCGATAAACGATTGAATCCAGCATTGTTAGTGGAAGGGTCTAAAAGTGTGATCACATTGCTGTTTAATTATTATTCAGAGAAGAAACAACTTGACGATACAGCACCCAAAATTTCTAAATATGCATACGGGGAAGATTATCATTTTGTTGTCAAGGATAAACTAAAACAATTGCTTGCGTTTATTCAGTCGACAATTGGTGAGGTGCATGGAAGAGCATTTGTTGATTCAGCTCCGGTCATGGATAAAGCGTGGGCAAAAAAATCGGGTGCAGGATGGATGGGAAAGCATTCGAATATCATTAATAAAGAACAAGGGTCTTTTTTCTTTATAGCAGAATTAATTATTGACCTTGAATTGGAACCGGATGGACCAATTAAAGATTATTGTGGCACTTGCACTCGCTGTATTGACGCATGTCCAACGGATGCAATCGTTCAACCTTATGTTGTTGATGGATCAAAATGTATTTCATACTTGACTATAGAGTTGAAGGATGCGTTATTGCCAACTGAATTTCGCCAGAAAATGGATAATTGGATGTTTGGCTGTGATATTTGCCAGGATGTTTGTCCATGGAATCGTTTTTCGAAAGCACATAATGAGCCGCGATTCGAACCGCATCAAGATTTATTGAATCTGCAAAAGCATGAATGGCATGAATTGACGGAAGATCTGTTCAATGAATTATTTAAAGTGAGTCCTGTGAAGCGAACGAAATACGAAGGTCTAAAGCGAAATATAAAGTTTTTAGAAGATTAAGCAATATACAGGTTGTTTTTTTGTAATTTTCTTTTCTAAACAATAGATGCATGAAACCTGAAGAGCTATCGGAAACGAGTGTTTCCTTGAGTATGCAACCTTATAGTGGAGCATGGACAAAAGAGGAGGCTGCTCACTTGCTAAAAAGAACATTATTTGGGCCCACAAATCAACAAATGCTTGATGCGGTGAACAATGGAATGAATGCCACTGTAGCGACTTTACTTTCCATAAATCCAATTAATCCGCCATTAACCTATGATCCGTTTGAAACAATTTCACCAATAGGAACAACATGGGTAAATAGTGTCTACCCTTCAGGAACAATTGCGGCTCAAAATGTGGAAACGGCAAGATTAAAGTCACTAGGTGCTTGGGTCATGGAACGACTTAATAATCCACAGATATCAATAGCCGAAAAAATGTGTTTGTTTTGGCATAATCATTTTGCTGCTTCAGCAACGTCTGATTCACGAGCGACATACAATTACCATATGTTGCTGCGTTCACATGCCTTAGGTAATTTTCGTCAAATGGTAAAAGATATTACTATAGACCCTTGTATGCTCTTGTTTTTAAATGGCGCGACAAATAATGTTTACAGTCCGAATGAAAATTATGCGCGAGAATTATTGGAACTTTTTACAATTGGAAAAGGACCCCAATTAGCTGCAGGGGATTACACAAATTATACAGAAGAGGATGTAGCAGCAGGTGCAAAAATTTTAACTGGTTATACCGTTGATGGTTTAAGAAGTACAACTTTGCCATCCCCAATTGCGGTATATTATTCTGTGCTGCATGATAATTCTACAAAACAACTATCATATCATTTTAATAACGCATCAATTTCAAACGGCGAGGCGACTGAATATCAAAATTACATTGATGTTATTTTTCAGCAAGCTGCGGTTGCAGAATATATTTGCACGAAATTATACAGGTATTTTGTAAACTACGACATTACATTGGATGTTCAAACCAATGTGATTTCCGCTATGTCCGCGACTCTCATTGCTAATAATTATGAGATTCTTCCTGTAATGGATGAGTTATTCAAAAGTGAACATTTCTACGACATAACCTTGCGAGGGGCCATTATTAGAAGTCCATTGGAGGTTATTTTTGGGATGTTCAATGCAACAGAATCAGCACCAAATTTTGATTTAGCAACCAATTCGGATATGTATTTGAACTTATATTATGTAGCTGAAACAATGACACAGTCATATGCTTCACCGCCAAGCGTCGCAGGGTGGACTGCGTATTATCAAGCACCTGCATTTTCTAAATTATGGGTGAATTCTACAACAATTAAAACGAGGTTCGATATTTCAAACTATGTTACAGTGTTGACGGGGATTCCTGTGAATGGTTTTAATTTAAAATTGAATTCACTTCAATTTTATAATAATTTGTCTTTGCCTGATGACCCAATTTCTGCAATTAATGAAATGTGCGATGTATTCTTTCCAAAACCAATTTCAGACACAAAGAAAACGGCACTTAAGGCATTGTTAACGAATGGCTTACCCGATGCGACCTGGGCATACCAATATCAACAGTATGTTGGTGGTGACACAACACTGGAGGCATCAATTGCATTAAGAATAAATGTTGTGCTTGCAAGAATATTTAAAATGCCAGAATTTCAAATGATTTAACGACCGTAATTATGAAAAGAAGAAATTTCGTTAAAAACATTTCGCTGGCATCGCTGGCAACACCTTTTGTTTTGAAAGGAATAAATTACCAGGCAATTCAAAACAAACTCTTTGGTTACTCAAAAAATGCTGAAGACAGAGTTTTGGTAATGATTCGATTAAATGGAGGTAATGATGGATTAAATACGGTAATTCCTTTGGATGCGTATGACAATTTAGCCATTCACAGACCAAACGTTATTTTGCCGCAAAACTCGATTCTTCAAACTACTTCTACAATTGGTCTGCATCCTGCAATGAGTGGTATGAACAACATGTTTCAAGACGGTAAATTATGTATAATACAAAATGTGGGATATCCAGAGCAAAACCGTTCACATTTTCGTTCCATGGATATTTGGTCAACAGGTAGTTTGGATCAGAATGAAACCAAGGGTTGGTTGGGTCGTAAATTTGATAACGATTATCCAAATTATCCAAACGATTATCCAAATGCTAATTACCCAGATCCATTTGCAATTAGCATGGGGTATGAGGTTTCCTCCACATGTCAAGGATTGATGGCTAATTTTTCGCACGCAGTGAGCGACCCTTTCACAAACTTCACTTTATACAACAGTAATGAAGTGAGCGATGGCTCTTATTTTGGTTCACACTTGGAATATATCTCTGTTTTGGTAGCCCAAACGAATGCATATGTTGATCAAATAACAGCAGCAGCTAATGCGGGAAATACGTTGTCGACAATGTATGATAACAATAATCCGATAGCTGTTCAGTTGCGACAAGTAGCTCAAATGATTTCAGGTGGACTTAAAACGAAGGTTTATATTTTGAATATCAATGGTTTTGACACCCACAATGCTCAAGTGGTTGCTTCAGATAAAACAACAGGAGATCACGCGAATTTATTGAAGACATTATCAGACGCAGTTGCGGCATTTCAGGATGATATTTCATTATTGGGAATTGATAAGAGAGTAGCTGGAATGACATTTTCAGAATTTGGTCGTCAAATCGCATCAAATGGCAGTGATGGAACGGATCATGGTGACGCTGCGCCAATGTTTCTTTTTGGAGCATGCATTAATAGTGGAGTAATTGGAAATAATCCTGTGATTGATTCAGTGTTGGATGTGCAGGATGCTTTGCCAATG
>CAIRMY010000339.1 GCA_903879775.1 uncultured Bacteroidota bacterium | reverse complement strand
CGTCCAACTGTTGTAAACAACGTTGAAACCATTTGCGCAGTTGTTCCAATTGTGAATGATGGTGGCGATGCATACGCTCAAATTGGTATCGGTAGAAGTACTGGAACAAAATTAATTTCTGCAGGTGGAAACATCAATAAACCAGGTGTTTACGAGATAGAGCTTGGAGTGTCTGTTGAAGAGTTTATCTATGGTGATCAATACTGTGGTGGAATTAAAAACGGTAAGAAGTTAAAAGCTTGCGTTCCTGGTGGATCATCAGTTCCAATTTTGCCGCATTACTTGGTCTGTAAAACAGCTGAAGGAAACGATCGCTTAATGTCTTACGAAAGTTTGGCAGAAGGTGGATTTGCAACTGGAAGTATGTTGGGTTCAGGTGGATTTATTATTTATGATGAAGATCAATGTATTGTAAGAAATACATGGAATTTTTCTCGTTTTTACCACCATGAAAGCTGCGGACAATGTTCTCCTTGTAGAGAAGGTACAGGTTGGATGGAAAAAGTATTGCATCGTTTGGAATATGGACATGGAAAAATGGAAGACATTGATCTATTGTGGGATATCCAACGTAAAATTGAAGGAAATACCATCTGTCCTTTAGGTGATGCTGCTGCTTGGCCAGTCGCTGCCGCAATTCGTCATTTCCGTGAAGAATTTGAATGGCATGTAAATGAACCAAATGCATGTACATCAAGAAATTACGGATTAGTTAAAGAAAAAGTTTTTGAAAAGGTAAACGCATAAAGATGTCTGAACAAATTCAGAAAATAACAGTAACAATCGACGGAAAAACAGTTGAAGTCGATCCAGGTACAACCATATTGAACGCAGCACGCCAAATTGGTGGTGAAGTTGTTCCTCCAGCTATGTGTTACTACAAACCTTTAAAAGGTAGTGGTGGTAAATGCCGAACATGTTTGGTTGAAGTTTCAAAAGGTAGTGAGAAAGATCCACGTCCAATGCCAAAGTTGGTTGCAAGTTGCAGCACAACTGTAATGGATGGTATGGAAGTTAAAAATAAATCTAGCGAACGTGTTGTAGATGCGCGTAAAGGTGTTGTTGAGTTTTTATTGATCAATCATCCTTTAGATTGTCCAGTTTGCGATCAAGCCGGAGAATGTAGTTTGCAAGATTTGGCATTTGAACACGGTGCAGATACTTCTCGTTATGAATTTAAACGAAGAGAATTCGATAAAATTGATATCGGAGAATATATCAAACTTCACATGACGCGTTGTATTCTTTGCTACCGTTGTGTTTATGTCGCAAATCAACTCACTCCCAATCGCGAACATGGTATTCTTAAACGTGGCGATGCCGCGGAAATTAGTACGTATATTCAAAATAGCTTAGAGAACGACTTCATAGGTAACGTTATCGATGTTTGTCCTGTAGGTGCATTAACCGATAAAACTTTCCGTTTTAGAAGTCGTGTTTGGTATACAAAACCCATGGATGCTTCTTGCGATTGCGGAAAATGTGGTGGCAAAGCAGTTCTGTGGATGATTGGCAATGAAATTGCGCGTGTTACAGCCCGCAAAGACCAATATGGTGAAGTAGAAGAGTTTATTTGTAACGATTGTCGTTTTAATAAAAAAGAATTGAAAGATTGGAATGTTGAAGGACCTCGAAAAATTAGCAGACACTCTGTGATTTCAACCAATCATTACGAAAAAACTGCTCCTGCTCACACTCCTTTATTAAATAAAGCTTAAACTATGGATAGTGCAATGATATTAGAAAAGTTGATACTCATTGTAGTCATTTTATTGGCTACGTTGGTAATCGCTTTGTATTTAACGTTTGGAGAAAGGAAAATTGCAGCGTTTTTCCAAGATCGACTAGGCCCGAATAGGGTTGGTCCTTTTGGATTGTTTCAGCCATTTGCCGATGGCGGAAAATTGCTGTTCAAGGAAGAAATCATTCCTAAAAATGCTGAAAAATGGTTGTTTATTTTAGGCCCTGGTGTTGCAATGATTGTGGCAACAATTACAAGCGCTGTCATTCCATGGGGAACAAGTATTCGTATTTTTGATAGAGATGTAGCGCTTCAAGTTGCAGATATTAACATTGGTATTCTATATATTGTTGGTATTGTGAGTGTTGGGGTTTATGGAATTATGATTGGGGGATGGGCTTCAAACAATAAATATTCTCTTTATGGCGCCATTCGTGCAAGTGCACAAATGATTAGTTATGAGCTCAGTATGGGTTTATCGCTGATTGCAGTTATAATGATTAGCGGTACATTAAGCTTAAATGAAATTGTGGCTCAACAAAGTGGAATGAATTGGAATGTGTTTTATCAACCATTGGGATTCTTGTTGTTTTTTGTTTCTGCGTTAGCAGAATGTAACAGAGCACCTTTTGATATGGCAGAATGCGAAACTGAGTTAATAGGTGGTTATCACACGGAATATTCAAGTATGAAATTAGGATTTTACCTTTTCTCAGAATACATCAATATGTTCGTTTCTTGTGCTGTGATTTCTTGTGTTTATTTTGGGGGATATAATTTCCCAGGAATGCACCTGATTACGGATCCAACTTGGTTAGGATTGGCTCAAGTGGGCGTGATGTTCGCAAAAATATTGTTCTTTGTATTTGTATTTATGTGGATTCGTTGGACACTTCCACGTTTCAGATACGATCAATTGATGCACCTTGGTTGGAAATCAATGATTCCATTAGCCATTGTGAATTTATTAATCACAGGATTGGTTACGGGATTGAAATATTTCTAAACCAATATTGAAAATGATATAAAAAAAACAGCGCAAATTGCGCTGTTTTTTTTATATCATTAAACTCTAAACATTAAACTCTAAACGCTAAACTTTAAAATGCTCTAAGCTTTTTTCCATCTTAATACCTCGACTACCTTTGATATATATATAATCGGCTTCAATTGGATGTGTATCGAGCCAAGCCAATAATGTATCTACACTTTCAAATTTCATTGGAAAATCTCCAACAGCCTCGTAAAAATGCTTACCACATACTAAAAGTTGGTCAAAGGCTAATTTTTTACACAATTCAAAAATATATCTGTGCTCAATCAAAGTAGATTCGCCAAGTTCTAACATGTCGCCCAGTAAAATGGCTTTACGTCCTTCTAAAGTAGAAAAACTATTAAGTCCCGCCTCAACGCTGCTTGGATTTGCATTGTAAGCATCTAAGAGCACTTTGCAATTTTTAAATTGAATCCATTCACTGCGATTATTGGTTGGTACGTATTCGCAAGCACTTGCAATCGCTAATTGAATAGGAACTTCAAATGACACTCCCAATGCAATGCCTACCAAAAGGTTGTATAAATTATGTTTGCCCCCAATTTTTGCTTCGAAAATTCCAATTTCTTCTTGATTGTAATATATTTTGAATTTTAAATACGGCATTTCGCAAACGATTTCAGCAAAAAGATTTGCAGATTTATCGGTGAGCGAGTATGTGAATTTGTTCGATAAACGTTTCGACATGTTTCCAAGCCACTGATCATCAAGGTTTACGAATGCCAATCCCTCAGATTTTTGCAATTGTAAGTAAACTTCACTTTCTTCTTTTGCCACTGCTTCTATGTTTCCAAATCCTTCTAAATGCTCTTTACCAATATTGGTAATGACACCGGCAAACGGTTGAAATAAGTTGCACAAATAATTCATTTCACCTGGGTGATTGGTTCCGAGTTCTATGATTCCAATGGCTGTATCTGGTTTTAGCGATAAAATTGTTAACGGAACACCAATATGGTTATTGAAATTGGCTTGTGTGCATTTTGTATCGAAATGGGATTCTAAAACCCTTTGGCAAATTTCTTTTGTTGTGGTTTTGCCGTTACTGCCACCAATGCTAATCAGTTTTGCGCTGATTTTTGATGCATGCAAAGAAGCCAAATTGGGGAGTGCCTGATTTGAATCTTTGACGAATAATGCGTTGGCATGTTGAATTGAAGTGTTTTCAGTAACCACATAAGCGGCACCTTTTTCAAGCGCTTCAAGTGCAAAGCGGTTACCATCGAAAGAAGCACCTTTTAAACAAACAAATAGCGATCCGGGAGCAATATTGCGTGAGTCGGTAGAAATTTGAAAATTACAAAGTGCGTATTTGATATAAATTTCTTCT